>JBCDHL010000010.1:0-13252 GCA_038750095.1 Chlamydiota bacterium | reverse complement strand
TCTATACCAAACCGGAAATTTCTAAATTGGAGAAAACCGGAAGTTTCTATTTTGCCCTAACATGCCCTAACAACTACCTTGCAATTAATTTACTATTATTATAATAATGAGTTATCTAGTTAACCGCTAGAAGAGGAGCGTAAAACAGGTAGTTAGCTCGAGAAGTCAAAGTCTTCTACGACAGCTAATGAGGGGTCTTTACGCCGAAGCGACAACCTAACTTTGAGAGGTTATTGTTGGGCCTTTGAGGTGAAACTCTAGGTCTGTCACGTTAACAAAAAAACGTGGAGAGCTTCAGGTTTTGGAAATCTATTTTTGATCAATCCATATCCACTGACAGTTGCTCTTCTTACTTACAAGGAGAACAAAAGATGTGTATCATCGCAAAATTTGGGGGGACTAGTTTACGAGATGCCCCCGCAATAAGGCAAGTCATCAAAGTGATTCGCCACCACAGCCCAGCTAACATTATTGTTGCTAGCGCCCTCTCGGGAATAACAAACACTCTTATTAATTTGGCCACTGATGCAGCAAACCACTGTAAAAACGGGGTCCAATCAAAATTCGAAACGATACAACAGCGCCACGAACTTTTGGCTGACCAAATTGGTGCTTCCGAAGGTGTGCGTGAATCAATGGAGTCACTAATCAAAGAAATGGGTATGCGAATCGAAGGGATGGCACTTTTACAAGAAGTCTCGCCTCGCTCCATGGATCTTTTACTGACAACCGGGGAAAGGCTTTCATCGCTATTGCTCGCTGAAGCATTAAATCTCGAAGGGATAGAGAGTGTCATCTTCGATGCCAGAAAAGTGATCATTACCGACGACAACCACGGAGAAGCAGAACCTGACATCTCTGCGATTCAAAAAGCTGTAAAAGAACAGATCACTCCGCTCATGCAGTCAGGAAAGATTGTTGTCACTCAGGGATTTATTGGAGCGACACGAGAAGGTGTGACGACTACCCTTGGTCGTGGTGGAAGCGACTATAGTGCTGCATTGCTAGCGGAGGCATTGAATGCTTCTGAGCTGAGGATCTGGAGCGATGTTTCTGGAATCTACAGTTGTGATCCCTCCGTTGTACCAGAAAGTCACCGCTTACCCGAACTATCATTCTACGAGGCTGCAGAAATGGCTACCTACGGAGCAAAAATCCTTCATCCCGCAACACTTTGGCCAGCTGTACGCCAAGACATTCCAATTTTTGTCGGATCTACATTCGCTCCTGAAAAAGGTGGTACATGGATTCGTCAAAGTGTCAATGAGCAGCCGACTGTCCGCGCTGTAGTTGTTCGTCGAAACCAGACCTTACTGACAGCTAGCAACCTCAAGATGTTTCATGCAAGAGGCTTTTTAGCAAATTTTTTTCAAGTTTTAGCTCGCCACGACCTTTCTGTTGACTTAGTGACGACAAGTCAAGTGAAAGTATCGATAACGATCGATAATCCAGAACGTTTAAGTCGGAAAGTCTTAAAAGAGTTAAAGAAAATTGCACATATCGAAGTCGAGGAACATCTCGCCTTAGTGGGAATTATTGGTAATAAGTTAACTAGAGAACAGGGCTTTATTAATCACGCATTTTCCTCACTAGATCAGCAGATCATCCGATTGATCTGTTGCGGAGCATCTGATCGTAATGTATGCTTCCTAATTGATGAGGATTACGCTGATCAAGCGGTGAAAGCCGTTCATTGCAGCCTAATAGAAAACCAACAATATCACGAGGTAGAGTCATGTTAAAAGTTGCATTAATAGGATATGGCCGCATGGGCCAAGCAATTGACAGTATTGCGGGCGAGCATGACATTGAAATTACATCTCGTGTAGATCCTAAACACCCCAAAGCCCAATGGCAAGAGTTAACCCCCCAAGCTGTAGTTCATGCTGATGTGTGCATCGACTTTACCGAACCTAAAGAAGTGGTGGGAAATATGAAAATCCTCGGTGAGTATGGGAAATCCATTGTTGTAGGGACTACAGGTTGGTATGATCTCCTTACTCAAGCTGAAGAGGTATGTAGTCGAGATAGTATTGGTATCTTTTACTCGGACAACTTCAGTATCGGAATGAATTTGTACAAAAAAATTGTGGCCTACGCTGCCTCTCTTATCAATGAATGGCCAGGCTATGATATCGCATTGATGGAACACCACCATCGCCAGAAGTTAGACAGTCCTTCAGGAACAGCAAAAGCCATAGCCAACATCTTGATTGACCAAGTGGACAGAAAAAAAAGAATCATCAACGACTCTCTACAACGTCAGCCTCATGATGATGAATTACATGTTCAAAGTATGCGCTGCGGATCGATTCCAGGGACTCACCAGGTCATGATCGACTCTTCAGCTGACACGATTACGCTTACCCACCAAGCACGTAATCGAAACGATTTTGCCCTGGGAGCTCTCACAGCTGCGAAGTGGCTGCATGGACGCGTGGGATTATTTAACATGGAAGATATGCTGGGAGGAATTAACCATGAGAGAACTTAACGGAACAATTACAGCATGTATCACCCCATTTAATGATAAAAGTGTCGATTATGCAGGACTGAAACATAACTTAGAGGAACAGGTCCGGCAAGGAGTAGATGGGGTTCTGGTTCTTGGAACGACGGGAGAACCACCTACTCTAACTCATGAAGAACGCATTGAAATCATTAAAACCGCTGTAGAAGTTGGCAAAGGCCGTACGGCTGTTTGGGTAGGGACGGGTGCTAATAGCACCGAAGGTACGATTCAACAAACAATGGAAGCTCAAAATCTTGGTGCCGATGTAGCGTTAATTGTATCCCCCTACTACAATTGTCCCACTCAGGAAGGTATTTATCAGCATATTCGTGCGGTACACGAGGCAACGAGCATTCCCATTTGTTTGTACAACATCCCGAAAAGGGCAGCTACAAAGATTGAAACACCAACAATTTTGAGGCTATCAGAACTTGAACGCGTTATTGCGCTCAAGGACGCAACAGGAGATACTCAACAGTTAGAGGAGCTGGTAGTGAGATTTGGTCATACCCCTCAACTATCAATCCTGAGTGGTGATGATGCCTTAACATTTTCCATGATTGCATTAGGAGCAAAAGGCGTTGTATCCGTTGCATCCAACATCGTTCCGAGTGAAATGGTCAAGCTGGTCAAGACACTAAGAGCAGGAAATATAGATGAAGCCCGAGAGATCCACTACTCCCTTCTCTCTCTCTTTAAAGCATTATTCATTGAAGTAAACCCTATACCTATTAAGGCAGCCATGACCCTATGGGATCTTCCCGCAGGGCTATGTCGCTTACCTTTAACTGTGATTGAGGAAGATAACCTGAGAGTTCTGAGCTCTGTTCTTCAGCACTATCACCACCTTCGTCCAACGATTAGGAGGGGATCATGACGCATTTTTGGCACTCAATCACTCAGTTACAAAATATAAATGGAAATCTATCGATCGATGGATGTTTTGCTGAAGCTCTGATTGAACAATACGGCTCTCCACTCTATGTGTATAGTGAAAACCGTATCAGAGAAAATTTTAGGAGGCTGCAACAAACTTTTAGAAAATACTATTCAAATTACCATGTTTTCTATGCTGTGAAGGCAAATAACAATCCCGCAGTTGTAAAAATACTGGCCGATGAAGGTGCAGGAATGGACTGTTCCTGCCTGGAAGAAACAGATATTGCCAGATCTCTAGGTACTCCTTCAAATAAGCAATTATTCACTGCAGTATTTCCTAAGCCGTCATCAATACAAAAAGCAATTGATCATAAAATCATTCTCAATCTAGAAAATATTCTCGATCTAGAACTGATTCATCATGATAACGTCCCCGAAGTGCTCAGCTTTCGCGTAAATCCTGGTATGGGGTCAAGTGGTAAAGAGGGACTTATTTTTGCAGGCCCAAATGCAAAATTCGGTATCCAATCTTGTGATGTAGAGTATGCATACACCGAAGCAAAACGTCGTGGAGTCTCACGTTTTGGCGTCCACATGATGACAGGGTCAAATGTACACGATCCACATTACTTCGCGGAAATAACCAAACGCCTGATGGATATCATTGGCCCTGTCGTCAAAAAACTGGGAATCCATCTCGAGTTCATCAATATTGGAGGCTCACTAGGGATCCCCTATCACCCCGAAGATCAAGAACTAGACATAGACACTGTTGCGAAAGTTGTTACAACAACGTTACGTCAAAAACTTGAGGAATATAAACTACCAGAACCCACACTCATTCAAGAACCTGGTAGGTACTTAGTCGCTGATGCAGGCGTACTATTAACAACTGTAACCTCGCTAAAGCAAGGAGAAATAACATTTCTTGGATTAGACGCCGGAATGAATACTTTGTTAAGACCCGCACTATACGATTCCTATCACCACATTGTTCCCACAAAAGGATTGGACAGTAAAAATAACCGACCTTATCATGTTGTAGGACAAATTTGTGAAAACACAGACCTATTTGGCAAAAGAAGGATGCTGCCTGCCAATATAGAGCCTGGGGATTGTATGGCTTTCTTCGATGTTGGAGCCTATGGCTATGGAATGAGCTCTCAATACAACACACGGCCGCGCGCAGCAGAAGTTCTTGTTAGTGATGGAGGATCCTACCTAATTCGCAAACGAGAAACGCTTGAGGATATCCTCGATAAAGCCATCATTCCTGAACACTTATACCGATCGCTATCTACCGAGCTAGGAGAAAATAATGGTTAAAAGAAATCAAGATATCGCGAAACTACAAAGCAACTATCTTTTCGCTGAGATCGCTAGACGAAAACAGGAATTTCTCGATGCAAACAGCGATGCTCAGGTGATCAGTTTGGGTATTGGTGATACAACACAACCAATACCAGAGATCATCACAAACGCGTTTACTGAAGAAGCTAGTAAACTGAGTCACGCCGATACCTACACAGGATATGGGCCCCCTTTCGGAAGAGCTGAACTACGTGAACGCATCGCTCAAACGATGTACCAAAATAGGATTTCTCCCGAAGAAGTTTTTATTTCAGATGGATCCAAATGTGATATTGGCCGGTTACAGATCCTTTTTGGCAATCAATGTGTTATAGGCGTTCAAGATCCTAGCTACCCCGCTTACGTAGGTTCTACCGTTATGACTGGCAAATCTGGAGAAGCCGATAGGGAAACAGGCCAATACCAAGGTATTCGTTACCTCTCATGTACCCCTGAGAATAATTTTTGCCCTAGTCCTGAAGATCTTAAGGGTGTCGATGTCTTTTTCCTATGTTCTCCTAATAATCCGACGGGACAAGTATTCACAAGACGACAGCTTGAAGAATATGTTCAGTGTGCAAAGCAACATAAGATCATTATTGTCTATGATACCGCTTATGCAGCCTTTATTCGCGATCCAGAAATCCCTAAAACGATCTTTGAAATTGACGGAGCTGAAGAAGTCGCTCTTGAAACAGGATCTTTCTCAAAATTGTTTGGATTCACAGGTGTGCGTCTGGGGTGGACTGTTGTCCCGGAAGCTTTACATTTTGACGACGGCACACCTGTCCGCCATGACTGGATGAAAGTCATGACGACGGTATTTAACGCACCCAGTAACCTTGCACAGGGAGGAGGGATGGCAGCCTTGACCGATGAAGGGATGGAAGCAGGGAGAAATTTGGTGAATTACTACCTACAAAATGTCGATACTCTACGCAAAGCCGTAGAATCTGCAGGGTTTAAATGCTACGGAGGTGTTCATGCCCCCTATTTATGGATCGATCTTGATGGATTAAGTTCCTGGGAGATGTTTGACAAACTTCTGCATCAAGCTCATCTAGTGACAACACCGGGCGTCGGTTTTGGCCCTTCAGGTGAAGGATTTTTACGCATGAGTGCTTTTGGAAGTAAAAAAGCAACCGAAGAAGCGGCTGCTAGAATTAATAAAGTCATGAAAGCGCAAAAGGACCCTAGTGTTACATGATGATCTACCGCAATCATTCATGAGAAAAAATTTGGGCATGATTCTTTAAGGTGCATTTTGAAGAACAATAAGATATACAGCTTGTGAAGATTTTCAATTGATGCTGAAGGCCTAATCATCAATTTCATTCAGTATATATATTTAATTTGCTTTTCTTAAAGTATCAAAGACGATTTTAGCATATCTAAGGTCTTTATATTGCTCATGTCTACACTCGAGTAACGAACGGATATGTTCAACAGTTAATTCGTTCGGTATTTCGCCACCTAAAACACCTTTGAGTTTTTTTAATTCTGTGATAGTGAGTTTATCTTTGATGGTGAGTTTAAGGCCACTCACTTCGAGATCTACGGTTCTTTCCAAGATTGTACTAATTGCCTGTTTAATATGCATTTTCGCGATCATTCCAACTACCATTCCCGGTTCATGTTTGTGCCAGTCAGAATTATAAAATTGCAAAGCATGAATAAGCGCTGTTTTTCCACTGTGCATCAGATCTAAATTAATACGACCGTCTTCAACTATGAATTTTGAAGTGTTGGCACCAAGCTTGTGGAGGGAACTCAACAAGATGGTACTTTTGCTAAAAAATTCTTCTTCAAAAGGGCTATTTGTACTACTCTCTAGAATCATTTTCAATAGATTGGCATCATTTTGATGGGCAGCCACATCGATTGGAGATTTTTCACTACAAGCTAAACCTGCCCAACCTTTTATTTTATCAACGACGGGATTAAATGGTAATTTATTAGAGCATTGATCGAATGGGAAATCATAGACATCAATACCTTTCTTTAAATACTGTTCTATCAATTCCAAAGGAACATTTGACTGACCTCCAAATATTTCCTCTTTTATCGGGTCCACATGAAAACCTCTCACAGCCCCAAGAAGAACTTTCCTTCCAATCAACTTTTTTTTCTCAGGTTCATTTTCAAACTTTTTGGTAAAATGATCGACCAATTGAATGTTCCCTTTTTTTCCTAGGGTATATGCAACCTTTTTTAGAACTGATCTACAGAGAGTTATTTTCGAACAAACATCATCGATGACATTTTGCTTGCCCCCCTCAGCACCTGCGACAATCATCAGGTTCAAGAAAAGTTCTAAGATTGGTGGAAATTCAGCTAACACTTCACCCAAGTTATCATCTTCGCCAGATTCAAATTCTTTTTGCCACTCATGTCTACGACTTTCTTTAGTGGCTTCTATTTGAAACATGGAAGCAAGATCTGTATGCCCTCCTTCAGAAGCTTTTGAAAACAATTCTAACAGTTGATTGATAGTCAATTTATGATCAGAAAGGAACCACTCACATAACTTTTTATGACCATATAGGGCACCAAGAGTCCTTATCTTACTTATTTCATACCATTCATACTTCCTTGATGAGATATGGGTAGAGAGCAAGTCTGATATTTCTGAGGTTGCATGATGACCAAGCAATTTGAGTAATACCTCATAGTCTGCTCGCTCCGCAATATCATCAAAAGAAGGGTTTTGTAGAATGCGGAGGGCTTTCTTTTCATCTTTCTCTTTGAATGCTTTCTCGAGCGATGCTATCCCTAGATTTTCAATCGATAATGACTCTTCAAGATCTTCTAGCCAAGATAGATTTTCGTTCTTCAAATTGGCAATGACGATCGCATTACTATGACGTACTGGTTTTTTATTGAAAGTTTTAGTTTTTGGGTCAAAATTGCTAAGTCTAGGTGCAGACAGTTCTATGAGATCGTCTCTACCAACCAACCGGATATTAGCAAGATCATCTCCGATATCGATATGATAACAGCAAATTTTGATGAATTTCTCTCGATCATGACCTACCATTTCTTGTGAATGAATAAGGCATGGCTTAAGTTCTCCTTGAATATATTTCTCTTTAAGCTTCAAATTGGTTTCTTCTTCAGCTTCACGAATTGCCGCATCATCAAAAGTAACATCACTAAAATCTTTGTACCCACCTGGTAGAAGAAGCTTCTTATTAATCTGGCCATCCTCATCTCGCTTATGCCCCATCACAACAACTTCTTCACCATACTTATCTTTTCCTGTAATGACCAGCATGACACAATATTTATGCAATGGGATGATATGCTCGTGAGTCATATCCTGAGTGTGAGCACCGTGCTTTAACAAAATCGTTTCAATAGCTTTTGAACCATTCTTCTGTGCTAAAAGAAGTGGAGTCATTTTATTGAGGGAGGGTAAGTTTGGATTTGCCCTGTATTTTAAAAGTAAATAAACCATTTCCACATGATTATGCTGAACAGCTAGGTGTAAGGCCGTATACCCTGCTTCGAGATTCGGTAAAGATGGAGAAAACTGATAATTAACATCAGCACCGTGTTCTAGAAGTAATTCCGCAGCCCGGAGGCTATCTTTTTTGTGATCTTCAGAATTTGCCACACAACATAAAAGTGGACTATTACCATTTTGTAAAGGTTTCGATGCTACAGCTCCATGAACGATAAGTAGACGTATCAATTGCTCCGAGACCGATGCGTTTGTCCATGAAGCTCCTTTTTTCATAGATGCTAACGCCAAGTATTCTGCCCCGAAGCTTTTCGCGTCTGCTCCAGCTCCCAAAAGACTCGATAGTATTTTTGGGGTTGCTGTACTTTTCTTTTGTGTCAATGAAGCATATAAGGGAGCCATTTGCGGGTTAGAAAATGCATTAACATCTGGAGATCTCGTAATCATTGGGTCATTTGGATCAGCCTCTTCTTGCTTCAACAGGTAGTTCACAAAGGATAACTTTTCAGCTGCAATGGCATGATAGAGCGGCGTTGTCTCCTCTAAATCAGTATCTAGAACACTAGCTCCGTGCGAGACAAGAAATTGAATTGTTTCGAAAATGATATGATCTGGGTAAGTTTTAAGCTCTCTTTCAGATTTAAAAAAACTACAACGTGAAGAATCGACATAATTGATCGCTAGAGTAAGAGGGGTCTTTCCATCAGTGAATCGGATAGCAAAATCATTTCCTCCACCTACATATTTTTTTAACTTTTCCATATCGTGAGTTTGAATAGCAATATAGACATCACTTTCGTCTGACACGTAACGGTACTTACCCCTGACTTGGTTATTATTATGTTTTATGACAGCTGAATTCTTAAGGGAAATTTTAACAGGAATCTTTGCTTCTGGATAATCCCAACCAGGCATAATCGCTTGCATGCCCGCAGATAGTATTTTGTGGCGTTTTTTTGTGTCAATTGTTTGATCGTTAATAGTGTTTAATAGATGCTCTCGATAGGTTCCCCCGATATACCTAAGATGCTGTATAAACTGCATGGCGATACCTGGAACATCATCATCGCCAAAGAGTACCTCATCTTGATAGTTGATCGTTCTCTCATAACGGCTACCGTCAGCACGTTCATAAACATATGTCTTCGTCCTTTCATCAAGGTTATGAGAAAATCTGAAGGTCGTTCCTCCTAATTTAACAGGATTGCTGACTGAAGCATTAACGTAACAACTGTCATGCCCACTCACCCAAATACCATCAAGGCCATTTGGATTTTCTTTTAAAAATTTATTTACATCGATGACAATTTCCTGATTCTCAGGATTTGAATTGTATTCGCTATAATGATCTCCAATTCCAAATGTGAAGTAAACGAACTCATCGCGGGAGTGTTTATAAGTACGACAGTTTTCAACGTTCTCTCCTTGACGCATTCTTTCACGGACAGATACAAGCTCATCGAGTTCATCAACATTCTGTCTTGTGATATGCTTTAAGGTAAGATTTTCCATTATCGATTGTAGGAGTCGTTTTTCTTTTGGTAGAAGAGGGCTAATTTTTGACGGTTGTTCGACACCGAGTATTTTGTCAGTTGCCTCACTCAAGTGTACTGAATTCACATCAGATTTTTTAACGCAACAGCGATCAAGAGTTGCATTTCCTCTAGCAAGTTCCCCTCTTAGATTTTTCAGGTTTTCTTTAGAAACCTCTTCAATACGGAACTTTAAGTAATCGGAGATCGCATGATAGGCTCTTTCACGACGAAATTTCTGCTGTAGATATTGTATATGCTTAAGACTTGAATCTGGAATTAACTGGGCGTTTTCTTGAATACTCATCTTTACCTATCTATCTTTTAAAATCCGTACAAAAAGGATTGTAAACTCATAGCAAATCACTTAGATTCTTATCAACTAAAATCCTTGTCTTACAGAAGCTTTACTGCTATTTAGTGAAGTATACAGCCAAAATAATCAGTAGGTTTCATTATGAATACAAATCTTGCTGAAGGGGTCGAACTAAAAGGATCCCCAGACACTAATATTGAACGAGTTCTGACACCCGAAGCCAGTGCATTTCTCGCATCACTTCATCGCCAATTCAACAAACGTCGTAATGAATTGCTTATTAAGCGCGAGGAAAGACAGAAGCGTATCAATGATGGTGAACTCCCTACCTTTCTGCCTGAAACAGAACACCTCCGCTCAGACAACTCTTGGACGGTCGCCAAAACACCTCCGCCTTTAGAAAAACGCTGGGTGGAAATTACAGGACCAACTGATCGGAAGATGGTAATAAACGCACTAAACTCTGGTGCTAACGTATTTATGGCTGACTTCGAAGACGCAAACTCCCCAACATGGTCAAACATGATAGAGGGGCAGGTGAATTTGATGGATGCAGTACGGGAGACTATCTCATTAACAACACCTCAAGGCAAAAACTACACCCTTAACCCTGAACATGCTACGATGTTTGTTCGCCCTAGAGGATGGCACCTAACAGAGAAACATTTCCTTGTAGATGGAGAGGAGATTTCCGGTTCACTGTTCGATTTTGGTCTTTTCTTTTTTCACAATGCTAAAGAATTGATTAGCAGGCGAAAAGGTCCTTACTTCTACCTACCCAAACTCGAAAGCCACTTGGAGGCAAGACTTTGGAATGATATCTTTATATTTGCTCAAAAAGAGCTCAGAATTCCAAATGGAACTATCAGAGCAACTGTACTTATCGAAACCATTTTGGCTGCTTTTGAAATGGAAGAAATTCTCTACGAACTACGAGACCACTCTGCAGGCTTCAATGCCGGTCGCTGGGACTATATTTTTAGTGTGATCAAAAAGTTTCGTCGTCAAGAAGGTGCGTGCTTACCTGATAGAGATCAAGTGACCATGACTGTTCCCTTTATGCGTGCCTACACAGAACTATTAGTAAAAACATGCCATAAAAGAAAAGCCCACGCCATGGGTGGTATGGCAGCGTTTATTCCGAATCGAAAAGATCGAGAAGTAACGAAATCAGCACTAAGAAAGGTACGTGAAGACAAGCAGCGTGAAGCTCATGACGGTTTTGATGGTACCTGGGTTGCTCATCCCGATTTAGTACCTATCGCCAGAGAAATTTTTGAAGAACACCTTATTAATAAAGCAAATCAAAAAGATTGCCTTCGAGAAGAGGTTAAGGTCAGTGCATCGGATCTCGTCGATTTTACGATAGAAGGAAGCTTCATATCTGAAGAAGGATTGCGACATAATATCAACGTCGCATTACAGTACATCGCATCTTGGCTAAGAGGTACCGGAGCTGCTGCAATCTACAATTTAATGGAGGATGCTGCGACAGCGGAAATATCACGCGCGCAAATTTGGCAATGGCTACAACATGAACAAAAGCTGGATGATGGAAGAGTAATAAACAAAAAAATGGTTCAGGACTGGATCTATGAAGAGCTTGCTAAAATTCAAGAGCTTTACGGAGAATTTTTCTCAGAAGACAATTTTAAACAGGCCAAAGAAATTTTTGAAGAACTAATCTTTGCAGAACACTTCATTGAGTTTCTAACACTACCAGCCTATAAAAAATTACAATAAAGAGGAAGGTATCATGTATAGCCAAAAAGATATCGATGAGTTAGAAAATTATTGGAAAATCGATGAACGATGGGATGGAATCATCCGCCCCTATAGCGCGGAAGAAGTTATCAAGCTAAGAGGTTCCTTAAACATCGACTACCCTCTTGCACGTATCGGTGCAGAGAAGTTATGGAACATGCTTGAACATGAACCCTTCGTTCGTTCTCTTGGAGCGCTGACAGGTAATCAGGCTGTCCAACAGGTTGCTGCAGGACTCAGAGCCATTTATGTTAGTGGCTGGCAAGTCGCAGCCGACGCCAATGAAGCTTTACAAACCTACCCAGACCAAAGTCTATATCCTTTTCTCAGTGTCCCAAACCTCGTGAGGCGTATCAATAATGCACTGAGGCGTGCAGACCAAATTCAACACATGGAAAACAATGCACACACAGATTGGTTTGTCCCCATTATCGCTGATGCGGAAGCAGGTTTCGGTGGTCCCTTAAACACTTTTGAGTTAGTAAAAGCCATGATCGAGGCGGGAGCAGCTGCTTTCCATTTAGAAGACCAGCTCTCCTCCTTAAAAAAGTGTGGCCATATGGGCGGTAAAGTACTTGTGCCTGCAGAAACATTTATCACAAAATTGATCACAGCCCGTTTAGCGTCCGACGTGATGGGAATTCCGACATTAATGATCGCGCGTACAGATGCACATTCTGCCAGCCTTATTCGATCGGATACCGACCCTGTCGACAAACCCTTTCTGACTGGAGAACGTTCTCACGAAGGTTTCTTCGAGATAAAAGGAGGAATTCCCTTATGCATTGAGCGAGGTAAAGCTTTTGCCCCTTACTGTGACATCATTTGGTGTGAGACATCAACACCTGACCTAGGTGAAGCTTCAGAGTTTGCTCAGGGGATTCATGAGGAGTTCCCCGGCAAGTGGCTCGCGTATAATTGTTCTCCCTCTTTTAACTGGAAGGCTAACCTTGACGATCATTCCATTCTACATTTCCAAGAGAAACTTGCTGAAATGGGATATAAGTATCAGTTCGTAACACTAGCAGGCTTCCACACACTGAATGCAAGCATGTTTGAGCTCGCTCAGCAGTATTCGCACAAAGGAATGGCTGCCTATTCAGAATTCCAAGAACATGAATTCGACCTAGAAGAAAACTTCGGATTTGCCGCAATTAAACATCAGAAGTTTGTCGGTACAGGATACTTTGACCAACTGACGATGACAATTAACCAAGGAAAGTCCTCGACAACGGCATTGAAGGGGTCTACAGAAGAGCAGCAGTTTTGACGTCAATATAATCCGAGATCTTCATTAGACCTCTTTCGAAACTGCAATCCCGTGCCTCTGCCTCTGCCCGTGCCTGTGCCCGCCCTTTCCCGATTAATTTTTTCGTTGAGCCATTTTGACCAGAATCGATACTATTCGTATTATCAGTTCTCGACCCTTGACATAT
>JBCDHL010000009.1:0-13411 GCA_038750095.1 Chlamydiota bacterium | reverse complement strand
GATAAGTTTCTCGCAAATATTTCACTTGCTCTTTCTTGATCTTCTTCACTTGGATATAGTTAAGTTTAGGCACCAGCCTGTCGGGGCAGGAGCGAACTTGATCTTCATCTTTCAAGTAGGGTACCTGGTCAGTTGCAAGGTGATTTTTGATCTGTTTAGAAGATAGCATTCTAACCAGATCCACTGTGTTCATCGACTGAATCTGTTTCACAGACATGCCTTCACGAAGCTCTTCCCAACGAGGGCCGTTCACTAAATTTTTGAGCTTTAGAAGCTGATCCCCAGAAAGCCCCTTAATCTGTTCTTTCGTTACGATAAGCAGTTGGTTGTCATTAATCCACTGCATCTGATTTTCATAGCCTTCTTCATAATTATCCTCGGCTTTGAGGAGCGCAAACTTCTGCGCATCCATGACGGCATGTATTTGCTCCTCACCAATGAGGAATGGATACTGACGGTCTTCGAGCCATTCAAATTGTGTTGGCACGAGTTTACGGATGAATTCTTTCGGGCAGCCAGGTATCTGTTTATCCTCAAGACCAGAAACTTGGTCTTTACCAATTAAAGGTACCTGTGTTTCGATATCAAGCTTTTTCACCTGATCTACGGGAACCTTAAGAATAAGACTTCTATCTTTCAGGTACTTTAATTGGGTGTCGAAATTGATATGCTCCACCATTTCAGGGGAAATCCAAGAGGTCCATTGACCTTCATTATAAAAGCCATGCTCTTTTCCCTTTTTGGCGATTTCTTCTAGGTTTTTAATGACATCAGGCAGCCTAATTTCTTGGATCTGCTCCTTGATAATTCTATTGAAGAATCGCGGGGGAATACCTTCGATCAAGTTTCCGTGTATCCACCCATACTTTTCAGGTGGTAGGCTGATATTTTGAAGCTCTCGAACTTTTTCATAAGACAATCCCTTCATTTGTTCTTTTGAAAGGTGAATCCAACTGTTTGGATGGAGCTTGTCTATATGTTCAGGAGCTACACCCTGGATCTGCCATGGGTGTTTAAAGGTCGAGTAGTACTCTGGGTTGACGTACGGAATGAGTTTTTTTTGTTTTCTGTGGAGTTTTTGGATTTGTTCTTTGCTCAGTAGGTATTGGTCTGGGACCATTTTACCGTCTTCTTTTTTAAAGGTGCAGAACTGTTCCTTTTTCGTTAGATGTTCTACCTGAGCAGGTAGTAGCCATTTAACTTGCTCAGGTTCGACAAAGGCAATTTGGTAAGGGCGAAGCACTCTAAATTGTGCTTTCGTACGTTCTTCAGCCTTCTGCTTGAGAGCTTCTTGTTTGTTTCCTGCTAGATCATTTGGTAGCTCCTTTTCTAATTGTTGCAGGGCCTCTATGGTCGTACCATTTTTCACTTCAGGAATAATTCCGAGGTGTTTGACGAAGTCGACATTCAGGTTTTTCAGCTTCTTTGGCTTTAGAAGTTTCGCTTCCACTTCTGAGTCTGGTCTGAAAGAGCCTTGTTGTAGCTTTTCTTTTTTGATTCGAGCCATGAACATTTTTTGATGCGGATCGAATTTAGCTTTTTCATCTCGGTTAGTGACGGCCTGGCAATTTCTTAAGATTTTGTTTTGCTTCTTGTAGCGTGCACATTTCAGTTTAAGGAACCTCACCTTTAGTTCTGGTTCTTTTATTAGCCAGTCATCAGTGTCACTGGAGTGTTTGTCGATGTAGTCAGCATTACCGATGAACGCATTGAGTTCCAAAAGTCCTCTGTCGACGTAGTCTTCTTCAATAGGGAATTCATCAGCATTTTCGTTATCGACAATTAGCGTCCCATCAGGTTGGATTAACCATACATTTTCAGCTCGCTTATCGTTTTCCTCGTAAAGTTTCTTCAAGTGATTCCTCGTAGACTTCGCTTGACGTTCGCTGAGAAGAAACCAGTGCATTTTATCGTTGTACTGAACAGCAAGAATCTGTTTAGCAGGCCTTTGTAACCTGTGAAATACAGGCAAGATTCTTTTACATGTATTGAAGAATGAACGGGTTCCATAGATAGGTTCTTCGAAGGCATCGTCATACGGCATTGGTTTTTCGTCGAAGCCGTATCTGTACTTTCTCAATTGATCTTGTAGACTTTGTTCACTTGGATTAGAAGATTTCAAGTTTTGGATGATTTGAACGAATTCGTTCATGTCCAGCTTCGGTTCTTTAGCGAATGATTCCCCGTTTGCAGCCTCGTAACGTTGTAGTTCAAGTTCTACTTCCGTTTCAAGTTCGAGGTTGACTTGGATTTGTTGGTTGACGTCGACCTGCTGTTGCACTTCAACCTCTTGTTCAACTCCAAGGTTTTCTGTCTCTGGCGGATCTTCCCACTCTTTTGGTAGACTTTCTGCCGATTTAATATGGCCTACCATGATTTTAGATTCTTCCTTTGCGATTTCGATAGAGTCCTTATCCTGACCAATGAGTGGATCATTTTGGAGCATCACTGCGGTAAACTTTTCTAATTTCTGTTTGAGATATTTTTCCAGAAATTTTTTAGTGTCGATTTTATTTTTTAGTTTTCCAAATTGTCTGTAGGGCTTGTCCTTCATTTCGGTAACGAAAAACCGCTCAAATCGTTCGATCGTAGCACAGAATTTTTCTAGGTTATTGAGGTTTTTCAGTGCTTCAATCACTTTACTTACCGCAATGGTACGGAATATTCCGTCGATCTGCTGCTGATAGTAGCGGACCATGTCGTGGGTTTTTCTTAAGGATTGTACTTTTTCAGCATGGAGAATCAGGTCATTAAGACTTTGACCACCTTTGAAAATGGATTCACGAGACTTTTTTGTCACGACAATTTCTACATCTTGTGAGGTGAGGAATTGCCTTAAGCGCATGATCCCTTGTCCTACTGTACGTCTCAACATTTTTTCGTCGAAAGTAAAGAGGTTTATGGAATCGGGAAGTTGTAATACATCTGTTCCTGTAGTATGGCGTTCATCGTACTTGGTGAAATAGTTTTTGGGTTCTAGTCCCTTCGCTTTTAGAGAATCGACAGAACTCCCTCCAATACGTTCCGGTTGTGTCGCTCCCTTTTTCCATACATAGAGTGTGTCAGGCTGATCCTGACCAGGATCATTATGGAAGAACAGAACACCTTCGATATTGGTATCAACGAGATCTTGGCGTTTCTCAATGAATGCCATGATACTTCTGGCGACTTCTAGGTTGTTTTTAAAGGTTTTGAATTGTCCACCAGCCTCAATAATACCGCGTATCTTCTTAGGTGTTGGGTGGTTTTCGAAGATACTTGTTAGGAAATCTTCAATCGAAGAGAGTTCTGCTTCGAAGATTTTCCCATCTTTCTTTTTCTCTGCAAGAGCATGAAGGATTTGCCCCTCAGTACCAAGGTCGGCTTCATAACGCTCTTTCAAGCTTTTTGCATAACCTTCAACGTTCCATGGAGTTCCGGACATAGTTCTTCTTGAAGACAGCTGATGGAAGAGTGCTGTTCCGTTACTTGTCAGTCGCTCTGTGTTGTAGGATACATTTGATGAGACATTTTCAAATTGTAGGTCTAAGCATTTACCCATATTCTTTTCGATGAAATGGATGCCTTCCTCGACTTTACCCGGTTCTTTTATTTCGTCCAGTTTCACGTTGAATAACTTTTGGAACTCGAGGTACTCGACAGTATCTTCGTATTTCTCACCATTTTTTTGAATGTAGTAGCGCGCCATTGTATCGGCATTCTTTGCCATCTCAAGAACCTGCTCCTCGGAAGGTGAGAATGATGCAGCCCATTGATAGTAATAACAAGCCTCTTCCCAGTGGTAACCAAACTCTGTTGTTGCAGGGGTGTTTACAGCTAGGAATGGAATGATTCTTCCACTGCTTCCGGGTTTGATTCCATAGTCACGACGTCCACTTTTTGTCAGAGTCGCTGGAGTCAGTTCTGTTAAAAAGTGACGTGTCAGAGCGATTAAGTTCACAGCCTCTTTTTGTTCATCATCACCTGTATTGTATAGTTGTTCGATGAACTTAAGGAATTGTAGGTCGTTTTGAATCTCTGAGAAAGTACACGGGACTTTTTCTCTCCAATCAGGGACCCTTTCATCTAAAGTTTTTTCGCTCATTTCCATTCCTCCGCTGACAAATTCTTCGAGGAATAGCGGCATTTTATTAGTGACGAAACGTATAAACGAATCTTTGAAAAGTGGGATCTCTTCAGATATCGTGTCAAAATTGTCGAACAAATGGTTTGCAATCACAGGTATCACATGGTTGAGGTACTTGTTTTTGTCTAGTTTGCTCTGTTCGTTATTTCTTAAACCGACAAGATCATTGACTGAGGGGTTGCCTTCAATTGAATGGACTTTCAATTCATCACTGACTAAGGTTTTGTAGATCTGTAAGAGTAGGTTATTTCTCTCGATTTTTACCGAACTGCGCTCACCTGCAGGGAAATTCACTTCTTGAAGGGAGTCTAGAATAAGGTCAACTTCGTCAATCAATGCATCAGCAGACTCAGGAAGTACTGAAACAACTTGGCGCAGCAGCTCAAGTTGTATTTTTGCCTTCTTGACTTTATTTTTCGCATCGGTGACAAATGTTTTGAGTATTTCCATTTGTGAGGTCAGTGACTGGATCAAATCAGCTTGTTTTGCTTTATCAACTCTATTCTTTGGATTACGTCTCTTGACTTTATTCAACTCGGCAACTTTTGCATCATACTTGGTTTTCATTTTAGTTTTTTCTTCGTAAGCCTTTTTAAAATGGCGTGCCTGTGAGAGAAGTTCGAGTTCAAGAGCTTGTATTGTCGTTGCCTTGACGACGATAGGTAATCCCTTATTCTTTGCATCAGAAAATGTTTGAATTAATCGTTCTAGGTTGTATTTGGTCATTTGCTCTCTGTTCATATCAACGGCATCGAGCTCTGTGCGAAATGCTTTGCTGAGCGATTCTCCTAAGTTAATCTTCACTGTATCGAAGAGTGATGAAGGGACGATAAACAAGGCAAGACGTCCCTCCCTACGCGCTGCTATGTGCATGAGGATCGTTGCTAGAACAGATGTTTTTCCTCCACCCATGATCAATTGTATCACGATATCTTTGAAACGGTTTGGATCCTTTTCAGAGACTTCTAACATTTTTTTAATAAGAGAGGTCTGCTTTTTGTGGGGGATCATGCCTGTTTCCCCGGAGAACGTACGAAGGACAATTTGAATATCGGGCTTAAAATCATTGAAGTGATACTTCGCATCAAGCTCATCGTAGAGTTTTTTACATAAGTAAGCACGTGTGATATCGTTGGGGTCTTCGATGTTGACGATTTTTTCTGCGAGTTCCTTAACTCGTTTCAGTTGGGACAGGTGTGATTTCAGATCGAGAACCTGTAATGTTAATTGGGCGAGTTCGTTCGCTGAATTTTTGTCACCAATTTGAGGGTTTTTCAGTCGGTACTCTCTTCGGTCTTGAGTGAGGAAACATTTCATACAGTCGTCATATGTGACTTCTTTTTGAACGGTACCCCCTTTTCGGGATATATTGAGAAGCTGTTGTTTTACGTCTTTTGGATGTTTATTCGCCTTTTCCAACAACTCACTCATTTTACGAGAAAGTTCCTCTGAAACTGTGTCTATCTCAGCATCAACTTCATCTCCGAGAGTTGTACAATTTTGTTCTGTAAGTAAGAGCTTTTTAGATTTAGAATTAATCGATTTTCCTTGATTGTAATCTTTTTCGAGAAGACGTAAATCTCGTTTTAAAGACTCTATATATTCTTTTTCGCGATTCGAAAGAAGTTTTTCATCGAAGTTGAAACTAAAGTCAACAGCGTCATCGACATTTGTGGAGTTGCCCTGAGTAAAATATTCCTTCCATTCAGACAGTGTTTTCCAACGACTTTCATCTTCTGCTAAGTCAACAGTGATATCTTGCTTTTTGTTATGTATATCCTTGACTTTTTTCTCTTGAATATCAAAGGTACTTCGTGAAGAGATCGGGAAGTTTTCTTTTTTTACTTTGTCGGTATGAGTCTGTTTAGGAGAATCTACTTTGACAAGTTCCTGTGCTTCATCAATCGAATAACAGTGGGCTTCTTTGCATTTTAACAAAAATTCACCCTTTGTCTCATCACTAGCTCCTCGATGGTATGGCTCAGGAAAGCTATCGGGATGACCCAACATGACGAGTAATAAGTCAAGCATTTGTAGTTCATCACTTTCGATGTTTGTGTGAATTCTCCAGAGTTTTAATTTAAAAAGTAACTCCTCTCTAGCTTTTTTAGAGCCTGTTTTTGCAATCCTGTGTACATGAAGAAATAATGCGCCATTAGGTACTTTACCACTATAATAGCTACCCTTTAAAATAAAAGTCTCTTTGTTTGGCCTAGTACACTGGTGTGACATCGTGCCTTTGTCCAACCAGGAGACTTTCTCCCGAAGGTCTCTTTTATACTTCTCGAGAGCTTCTTCGTATGTTTCTTTTGACCTATTAAACAACAGGCCCTTTTGAATCGCTTCTTCTCTTTGATAAGAATTTTGATATGTATAGTCATAACTAGCCGGTTTCTTTGGAAGGCTAATCACATTATATAGATACATTTCTAATTTTTTTCTGTTTCTACCATCGCTGCTTTTGGGGACATCTCTTGATCCATTGGTATCTATTCCATTATGCGGTTTACCGGTTTTGAGATATGCATACCTTGCTCTAATGTGTTTCAACACATTTTCTACGGATTTGTTTTTATCTTCTTTTAAGGTCAATAGTTTGATATCGCTTTCCTTCTTCTCATATTCAGAAAGGATTTTTTCGAGGAAATATTTCTCATTGTCAGTATCAAAACGGCAAGCTATACCGATGTTATTTTGCGACTGAAGAGCTTTACTAACATAAACAAGGGTGTCCCACAACTTTTGTGCGCCTCTCTTGTTAGCTTGAGAGTCTGAGCCGGTTGATTCGATGTATTCTTGAACTTTTTCTGTTGCTTTTTTGTCTTTTGCCTTGAACTTTTTTACCAATGCATGGAATAGCACCATTTTTGCTTCAGGATGATCTTCAATTATGGGTAGACTCGTAATTAGATCTAGGATTTTTTCACTGTGCTTTGATAATCCTTCCAGAGGATTTAACGTGTTGATTAACTGTATTGCTTGTGTATAATCTTTTTGTGAACTCTTGATATATGCCAAGTAGAGTTGTGATTCTTGGTTTGTAGGTTTGAGTTCCCCGTTTTGAACGTTGAATACGGTATACTGAAATTTGTCCCACATCTCTTTGCCTTCGGCTCTTTTTGTGGGAACAATTGTACGATTGTTTTCTGTCTCAATCTGACCGTTGGCATAGGAAACTTTACTGATGTTTATGGGCTGAAGGGGAACTAAAATTTTATCGTTAATACCTTTTTCGCTCGATTTTAAATAGAGGTAATTTGGTATTGTTCCAAGATATCCTTGAGGCATTTCAGTTGGAATGTAGTATTGTCTGTTCTCATTCCAAACCAGCTTGCCAGCATCATCAGAAAAAGCTAATGGATTCCCTTGAATAGATGTGTACCTCGGAAATTGAACTCTTTGGATCGTATCATGGGTATCGCTAAATCTCAGGATATGTCGATCAAAGTTCCGCAAGGTAGCAGTACTATCGTCACCCTCTACGAATCGGCTTTTATTGTTATGAACTCCTCTCTTGCTGTCTACTTCGATGATCTTCCCATCGTTCTTTAGAGCATATTTTCGTTGTTGGTTACTCAAGGAGGAAAGGTAACCTTTATACTTACATGAGTTTTTGTTAACGGGTATCCAGAAGGTGTGGTCACTTGAAAGTATTTCTGGGAAACCATTTTCAGTGCTTATTTCTTTATACTCATACCAAGATTCAGCCGCGCTATCTGCAAATTGTCGCTGGATGCTATAATAAGTTAATCCACCCCACCGGTAACCAAGCTGTCTGATCAGGCGGAAGCTTCCGAACTTGGGGTGCTTGAATCCGATATTACCACCACCGAGCGCTCGGTATTTGAAGTTGACCTGATCACCAAAAATTCTCTTAAAGTCAGGCCGCTGCTCCCATGGATATTCAGATGGTAATCCTGAAAGTTCCCCGCTAGGTGTGTAAACTTTACCTTTGATGAGGTCGATGTTATAGAAATCTTTCTCTGTTGTCTGCACTTTGATAACAGGAAATCCACAATAAGGGTCTAATTGCCACTCCATGTCCTGATCGCAGTTGTCGATCTCTGTCGATTTAAGGATGTGTGTACAGATAATTGACCTTTCCTTGGCATTACCTGTTAGCCTTTCTTTGAGTTTCGTGGTTAAGCTATTGATGAAACGCTTCGCCATCTTATAAGCGATGGGTGATTTCCACTCCCTTTCATCGGGATATAGGTTGTAGAAGGTCCAGCTTTCGTAAATTTCTGAAAGTTGTTCTGTATTTAGATCGTCAATTGTATAGTTTGAGTAAAAGAGTAGCCGGTAAAAATGGAGGGTTCCCTTCTCCTGTTCGGAGAGTTTATCTAACTTAAATAAACGTTTGAAGACGTCTATCGAACAGAGGTTTTTTGCTTTTGCTTCCATCCCACGGTCACTTAGATACTTGGATAGGTAAAAAGAAAGCTCTAGATAAAAACGCACTCCTTTGATTCGGTCTTCGATGTGATTGGATTGATCTTCATTCTCAGCACCTTTTTTCTCTCCTGAGCCTTTTAACTGTGAAAAGTGACTGATTCCCTTTGAAATAAATGATTTACAGTTGTTGTATAGGGCTATATCGTCGACGACTAACTCACCAGCACCAAGACGATGGGTCTCCTTTTTAGATACAGGTGAGCGGAAAAACAGTCGATAAAATAACGTTTGCATCTCAGGACAGCTCAGTGACTCGATGTCCTTACTCATCTCAAGGACCATTTGATAGGGAGTCAGTTTCCACTCTGATAAATTCCGGTGAATGCGTTTGATGATAGGATCGCTTATGTGATTGTCAAGAGACTTTACTTCTGCCTGGCCTCGTTTCCATAATTTAACTTTTCTACTAGTCTCTTGTTTTTTGAAAAGATCTTGATAATTTTTTTTCGAAAAAGTTCGATGGTCATTCAATCCTAATTTTGCGACTTCTTGTGACTTTTCACTAGCGCTATCGCCTCTCTTAACTCCAGCTGTTGTATTATGTTCATCTTCTCTATAAAGTTTCTGCTGGAGCTTAATAGGCGTGGCCATACTGTGCATCCACTCGTGACACCAATAGGTAGTTTCTCTTAATGGCCAAAGGTATTCATAGCCATGTTCTTTGAGAATGGCAAGTGTTTCACGATCATCCCGACTACCCTCCATTAACATGGTGATTTTTTGTATTTCAGGGAGGTTTTGTAAAAGTCGAGGTTCAGGTCTATTTCCACCAGGGAGGGGAGCTGCTTCTACATAATCAGGCTGGTAATTTGATCTTCCATGAAGGAAGTCATCATTCCGGTTTATGTAATCTATCCATTTTTGATTTTTTGATAGTGCCTCATCCCACTTACGTTGTGCTTCAACTTGCCTCTGGTAGTCAATCTGAATTTGTTCATCGGTATAGTCAACCCATCTTTTATTGGCGCGATCTTTTAGATCACGATATAAAGCTTGGTTACTGCTGATGAGACCACTCCAGAATACTCCATTACCCAGGGTTAGTTTGACGGAGTCCTTTTCAATATTGGTATCGTTCTCATTTTCAAATAGTTCGTTTGGTCCGGCTCTGTCATTAAATGTGTTGAAATACTGCATTGCCTCAATAAATCTTTCGTATTCATGTCTATCAAAATAGGTTAGCCCCTCGAGGTCATTAACCATTCCCCCTCTAAAGGGTATCTGGTAGCTTTCTAAACGACCAGCTTGAGATTCGTTGTTATTTAGTTTATCAACTTTTAATGACAAGAAATGGATGAGAGTTTGTAATGGGAATATTGTAGCAAATTTACGCGTGGCAGTGTCAGTGTTGACCGACTGTCGGTAGGTATCTGCCATGTTATGTAAATGGTGAATCACGGATTCTAATGTTTCAATGTCATTAATCTGATTCCAAAATGTCGCGTCTAAGCTATCTACCCATAACTCTGAGGGAGAATTTTGAATTTTTGGTAGAGGAAGTTGGTCTAGAACGTGATGTAATTGTAGGTTCGCTAATTCAAAGTGCTTTTTGGAAGAGAGATCCTGTTGTTTAATCCAAGATGTTTCCAAAACTCGTAATAAATCAATTGCGTCGTCCTTGACTTTGAGATCTAGAAAGGGAAACGTTGTTAAAGATGGGTGAATATTACCACCGAAATCTGTGGGCACCCAGGTTTCCCATCTTCTTGTATCTTGGAGGTGACTGTTGAAACTCCTGATATCCCCACGAGTGGAAACTGACTTTCGCTTTGCATCGATCTTCTTTTCTGCATCGTCTACTTTTTGGATGATGTCGTGTGCCGTAGCGATTGCTTGTTGAGCTAACTTTTCATTAATCAGCACACCTCTTTCACTTTTCTCATCGATACATTTTGCCGTTCTTCTGAGTAATTTTTTGGCTACTTGTTTGAGAAGTATGCGGCTTTGTGCACCTATATTTGAATCTGTTTGAATCTGCTCTTTTAATTTATCATGGGTGGCAATCAATAGACGCAGCTTTACTTGGAACATGATCTGTTTGTACAGCCCCTGATTTTTCGAATGTGCACGTATCCATGCCTTTGTCGAAGATGGTACGCATGTTCCTGCACGTTGACCCGTAATCGCTCCGTGTTCTTCTATACTCACCGGAACGCGATACTTGGCGATGTGATCAAAGACTTCCAAAACGTCCTCTTGATCAACGATGAAGTTGTTGTCCCACAAACAAAGCATATTGAGTTCTGTGAGAGCTTGAATAAATCCTGGACGAACTTCACCATCATCGTTAAATAAAATATCTTGCTGGGGGACTTTTTTGAAGTGTACTACAGGCTTGATGCGGCGCTTGTCACCTTTTAGAACATCACTTGATAGTTGAAATCCAGTAGATGTGTAGATGTATACATCAAAGGTGCCATCATTCGATCTACTGAATTCATAGGCTATTCCATGACCAGTGCCTCCACCCGCATTTGACCAACCTCCATAGATAACTTGAAACTGACCTGGTTTTAGATTATGAATCTTCTCGGCAATTTTTTTTGATTCTTTGACCAGTTCTTCTTCTCTATTTCTTGAGGTTTTTTCGAGGCGGTCTTGAGTTTTGCTATATTCAAGAAATTGTTTGATTCCTTTACTAATCTCTTTCAGAGTGGGTTCGGCTTTGGCGTCGTTGTTGGCTTCTAATATGTCATCAAATAGCCAGTCCCACGCTGTAAAATTGGGTAGACTCGACATACCATCAATGTCGTCAGCTCCAGTGACTAAACCACCCCCAACGAAGTTTGATGCGAGCCTGAGGATAGCCTCTTCTTCCGTTTTGGCTTTCATTTTTTCACGTAAAGGGGGCATTGGATTGTAGCGGAGCTTGTCTATAAGAGAATGTTTTCGAATCTCTTCGATAGATAAACGGGGCTCTTCAATTTTTTGTGTCCTTGGAAGCGATTTTGTTGATGTGGTACCAGATAGTGCCTGTTTGACAATATTTGGGCTGATAGTATCGGCACTAACATTACCCGACTTCCTTTTGTGTGTTTGGATATTGTCTAAATGTTTATTATTATTTTTTGAAAGATGTGGATCTCTATTGGTAGCTGATGACATGTAGTCTCCCGATTATTAAATATAACGTTTTTTAGTTTAATATTTTTGTTTTTTTTATAAAAAAAGTCAATAGTTGTTTTCTTAATATATTTCTTTTTGATTGAGAATGGAAGGTTAGATTCTATACTCAATGAAATTGGAAATTACGCTTGATAGGGGGTGTTGCATAACTCTGTCTGAAAATATCTTTTCTCTATAATGGACAAAAATCCCTCCTTTTCTCCGCGTTAAATATTAACTAAATAATGTTGTTCAAGGTAGTTCATCGAGGCCTGTTTAACGCGGAGTCGCAGGAGACGCGGGGACGCGGAGAAAGGGGGGGGGCATTATAAAGAAAAGATACTTTCAGAGAGATTTATGCAACACACTCATTACTGTTGGGGCTGGCATGGTTCTTGCTTTAATAATAAGTATTAGGGGAAAAAGGGGGCTTTTATGAAAAAGATATTTAAAAAAGTCACTAAAAAGATCAGTAAACTATTCAATACTAAAGAGAAGAAAAAAATACCTACTCTACTTGGTCTTATTCATGAAATGGAGCAGCTGCTTGATTCCTCTGAAGGTCAGCCCGTTCAGTTTAAACAAACCCCTAGTTCTCAGTTTGAAATTTTGGCTTTAGCTGAGGGTGCTCAGTTGCTAAGAAATAAAGCTAAATCGCTCGTCAATAGGGAATATATCCCTCAAATTCAACAATTTTTATTTAAATCAGTTTCGATCCAATATCGTCTAGAAGCTGTCAATGGTGGAAAAGATCCCATTACTGTTCAATCAGCTCAAGTCAATATCCTTAAAAGTTTAGCTAAAAAATGGAAAGAAGAGCAAGCTCTCCTAGAGAATAAAGCGTTGACTGAAAACGAGATCTACCAACTGCAGGTAACAAGTCAATATCCTGAATTTGTAGAATTGGTGAGACAAAACGGCGAACTGATAGGAAAATTTTTCCGCTGGGTTATCCGTGACAAAAATGAAGCAAAAGTTTTCATCGAATACCCAGCTCTTTGTGAGAAAATTATTGCTAGTAATTTAAGCAGTCGCATCGGTCGTATCAATAGTAAAGATCTTAAAGTCAAAAAGGTTACCAATTCAGAATGTGGTACTTACAAAATCGTTACTTTACCATTTGAAGGGATAGACCGTAACATTCTAGATGGTGACGCTATCGTCACTTTTCGAGGAAACTACAAGATGAGTATTAGCGATGTATTTAAGGTGTTTGAAGACAAAGACCTTAGAATTGGGAACTTAGAGTACTTAGCATTAGGCATTACAAATTGGAACTGCCACAAGTGGGGGTTCTGGAGTGCCGATAAAAATGCCTTTGAAACGATCGATTTAAACCATCGTCAATGGTGGCAACAACTTCCTGTTTTTGAGGTGATTAGTCGTGAAAGCGCACAACAGCGTTACCGTCAATCACTTGATGGACAATCCTGGTGTCTTGCTACTTCAGCTACACGAGGTTCTGCGAGCTTGGACTATGAAAATACCCATGCCTTTCTTGAAGTAGCAGTTCCCTTTGGTGATGGTCGTTATGCGATCTATGACTTCGGAAAATTTGCTAAAAAATTTCCGGCTACTTTTTTTGAAGGTGTTTCCATTTTTTGTCACAATCTTCTAGCCACGGTTTCTTATCCTGATGGAAATGTCTTCTACAGCCACCGTCAGCAAACATTTCATGCTTTCGTCGTTGATGAGTGTCAAGGAAAAGCTGCCATGGAACACATG
>JBCDHL010000008.1:0-13755 GCA_038750095.1 Chlamydiota bacterium | reverse complement strand
TTGAGGGCTTCTAAGGAGGAGTCAACTGATGAGCTACAATTTTGATGTTCGTAAACATTCATATCTAAAATCTATATATTTTTTATTCAATGAAAATTAAATACACTAAAAATAATTTAACTTAAAATCAATATATTTTTATAAAGATACAATAAAAATTAGAAATGAAATTTACTTAAGAACTTTTGGATCAAGAGCATCTCGAAGTGCGTCGCCAAGGAGAGCGATCGCAATAAGTAGAATTGTTAACAATATTGCAGGAGGCCAGAGCAGATAACTCTCCCCAGGAAAAGCCATCCGCCCTTCGTCCATCAACACTCCCCAGGAGCTGGAGCCCTCTTCCCCCAATCCCAAAAAGGATAGCCCAGCTTCACTTGTAATCGCTCCCATGATAGCGAATGGCAACAAAGTCAGCAGCGGAGGAAAAGCATTTGGTAAAATATGTGAGAAAATGATGTAGCGATCATTGAACCCTGATGCCCGACACGCTTCGACATAGGACAAATTTCTTTGCTTAAAAAACTCCCCTCTTATGTATCGACTAAAGCTTGTCCAGCCAAAAATCCCGATCACAGTTACTATCAAAAAGATCGATTTACTTTGGGTGATGGCTACAACGAGGAGAAGCATAAAGAACGTGGGCATGGATTCCCAGATTTCTAGTAATCGGCTCACAAAAATATCAAAATTACCCCCATAGTAGCCCGCAAAAGCACCGATGGGAACCCCTATAGCAAGCGCGAGAGCTACGGCTGTTACTCCAACCACGAGTGAAATTCTCACACCGAAGATGAGGGCTGCAAAGAGGTCTTTTCTATTGATACGGGTCAACTCTGTCCATCCAATGAATTGGTTGAGGCTCTGTTCACCACCTGCATCGTCCTCCCAATGAAAAGGTCTAATCAAGGGCATGATGTTAAACTGAATGCTCTGACTTTGATCGGTCACCCACCTGTACCTGTCGATAATATAACGTTTCTGACTGACAGCATAGCGATAGCTTTCGCTATCAGTATCCCCTTCGTTCCGATAACGTTGAATGGTATCATTCAACAGCTTCAACCGTTTATCACGATGGTCCTTATTCATTTGGTAAAGAGATGGCATCACCCCAATTTTGCCTAGGTCTTCTTTGGAAGCGTTCTCAAAGATGTTCTGTTTGAGTTGTGATTGACTGGGTATCTGTTCGCTATCGCCCATTTTTCGAAGCATTTCTATTTGTTTTTTCTTCGCCTTTTTATCTGCCCACCGGCTTAGGGCTGCATCCTGATAATCTTTATGGTAAGTCATGAGCTTTTCATGCTGATTTTTTCTTTGATTATATCGCAAGATCATGTTCAGCTTGGCGTAATCATTCATGTACTTGAGGTCAAAATCCCAGCTGGGAAGAGGGGCATTACCTGTCTCCTTAATCACCTGTTGCACAACTTTTTGCCGTTCAGCATTCATTGTTGGATCGGCGGCAGGATCTCTAATGCTCCCGGTAGAGAAATAAATGAACAGTCCGATCTGTATACAGAATAGTGCTACAAGGGAGAGTTTACGCAGACGTGGGGCTTTTTTGAATAGGTAAAAGGAGAGAATAAATGCTGGAAGGGTAAACATCAGGATGTTGAAGAAAAGATCAATTCTTTTTGTGAAAAATCCTGTATAGAAGAGGTAACGGAAAAGAGGAAAATACCAACTACCATCATAGTAAACAGCAATCGGTTTGCTAGAAGCTAAAAAGGGGGCATAAACACCGACAAAACAAAAAAGAGATATTACCAGTAGCGAGACCATGCCCAATTTATGCTTTTTCAATCGACTCCAAACCATTTCCCAGTAGGTTTGATGCTGTTGTCTCTCTATCTCATTCTCATCCATACTCACTATTCCAGTGTCACCCTTGGGTCTAAAAGCGTGTAGGCAATATCGGCAACACAATAGCCCACGAGCGTCAAACAGGAACCAGCAAGTGCAGAGAACATAATGACGTTATAATCTCTACTAACAATAGAATCATAAAAAAACTTGCCATACCCATCGATTTCGAAAAGTGTTTCCACAATCAGAGAACCACCCAAAACAATCCCTAATGAACCTGCTATTGCCGTTACAATGGTAATGGCTGCATTCCGACCGATGTGTTTGTAGAGAATTTTGAATGTAGGAACTCCTTTAGCTTTCGCTGTTCTCACGTAGTCCTGCCGCATCACTTCCAAAACAGCCGTCCGAGACAGCCTCGATTGCGCAGCGAGTCCGCCATATAAAATCGCAATCAAGGGAAGAAATATATGTTGCATGATATCAAAAAGCCGCTCATGTGACACCATTTTCTCATACTGTGCGTCTGGACTGGTAAATCCATTTAGAGGAATAGGTACATCAGTGAATGGGAAACGTCCATTCAAAGCTACTTTTTCAATAAGGAATGGGGCAACAACAAAAATAGGGATAGCGTAAAGAACGAGGCAGGTCACATTCAAGGATAGGTCTTGCCAGCGATTTTGCTTGATCGCCATGGTAAAGCCTATCGCCTGACAAAATACAAATGTGAAAAGCATGGGAAGGATAGAGAGGGTGAGCGAATACTTGAAACGCTTGGTGACTTCACTGACGACAGTTTTATTGTTATCGTTTCGTAACGTACCAAAATCAAGGGTGAATACCCGACTGAGATACCTACTGAAGCGTGTATCGAAAAAAAAGAGATCGACCTTCTCCCATCCACTTGGGTTTAATCCATAATATTGTTTATTTTCTTCATACCATTTCCTGAGCTCTTTTATTTTCTGACTTGCTTGTTCAACTGTGTCGAACCTGGAAATCACAAACGTTTTAAGGAGGTTATTTTCCTTGGCTATTTTTCTATTATGCGCTTTTTGTGTATCGTTGAGGTTCGATCCTAGATAGGCCTGCTGGGTTCCTCCCCTCACGAAAAATCTAGATGCCATGCGCCTCATCTCTTCAGAGGTTGAGGTATCTTCCATGATTTGCAATAATTTCGGCATGATAAATCGCGAGCGATCTCCGAGGTTAATCCTCATCTGGTCCCACTCTTTGAAAGGTATCTCCTCAGGATTCGATGGAGATTCTTTTTGATGAATCACTTGCCATAGCCTACTTTCAATTTCATCGGTTGTCATCGAAGGCCACAAGTTAAAGAGAACGGGAAGCGTCAGTCCATAATGCTCGCGAAACTGTAGATACCTGTCATCACTACCGAAAGCGACTGACTGATCTTCACTTCTACTAACATTTCCTTCAGGGGAGATTTCTGTCACTGTTACCGGGTCACCAGGAGCTAAATTGATGATGATGAAATTGACCAAAATGATACAAAAAAGAGTGATGGGTAGCAGAACGAGTCGTCTAATCAGATAATTCAACATCGCTAAAAACTATCAATCCCTTCCGCGGAGTTTTTCAACCAGAAAATGCTTGGTACAGGCTCAGCAACGTTGGCTCCAGGTATAAGATCTTGACGGTCTGCTGGAATGAACACATTTTGTACATAATCGCGATACAACATCACTGTTTTTGGACTGTAAAGGAAGGTGTATGGCTGCTCTTTATGAATGATCTCGCTAAAGCGGTGATAAAGCTCGCGTCTCTTCACAGGGTTATACTCATACTCTAGCCTCTCGATAATCGCGTCAGCCTCTTCATTAGCAAAACCCACAGCGTTCGAAGAACCTTGCTGCTTCGCCCCGTTTGAATGCCACAGCTGCCTGGGGTCTTCAGGAGGCTGACCCAAAGACCAGCCTAAGTAAATTGCGTCAAAACTTTTTTCTTCAAATTTTGCTGAAAGATCGGCAATATCAACACCGTTCAAATTACAAATAATGCCAATTTCACGAAAGGCTGTTGCAATATACTCGCTAACGGCTTTGGATAATGGATTTTTTACGTAATAGGTTAAAGCAAACTCAAAAGAAACCCGCTTACCGTCGATCATCTTATCCAAAACACCATCACCATCACTATCGTACCACCCCTCGGCTTCCAGAAGCCTCTTCGCTCTTTCTGGATCAAATGGCCAGGGTTGAATGGAAGAATTATATGCAGGCGAATGTTTGAAGAAAGTGCCGGTAATCTCTACACCCATACCATTAAGATTTTGATCGATGATACGCTGCCGATCGATAGCCATGGTCATAGCCCGTCGCACCTTTTTACTCGCGAAAAAAGGCGTTGCTTGATTCCAACCAATATAAGAATAGGTTCTCGAGAGGTAATCGACCCTTTGGATGCCACGATTTTTGTCCGCTTGCTCGAGGTATTGAACCGAATTAAGAAACTCATCCAATTCGATGAGCTGATCAGGCTGTATCGAATAGGTGTCCAAATGGTCACCTTTGAAAGACTGCCAAAACGCATCGGGTGTACTCTTAAAAGAATCAACGATATACTCACCTAAAGCCTCTAAAGGCTGATAAAAATTGGGATTTCTTCGGAAACGAATCTGCCGGTCTGTCATGCCATCGAACACCCATGCCCCACAGCTAGGAATGATATTTTTTGCCCAGTGCTGTGCAAAATTCTGTGCCCATACTGAGTTGGTTCTGTATGTATCAGGATCGCTATCATCTTGGATAATTTTCTGTCCATCGGCAAAGTACTTGTAAACGAAAGAGGCAAGTGGACGCAGACTGCCAGTCAATTGCTTTGCAATATATTTAATTTTTTCAATCTCTTTGCCATCAGGTCCTTTAACGGTGATTGTTTTCCAGCGCACAACGAAAGTCAATTTATCGATAATTTCTATTTCTTCGATATCACCTAAAAAAGTTCTAAGTGAAATGGCACCGGGTTCCTGTAAGTAGGGGTTCATGACAGCATCATAGTACAGTTTAAAATCTTCAGATGTCACCTGATGACGCTTTGTAAAATGAGGAGAAAGTTGGACATTGGAAAAAAACTTCTGATCAATAGGTTCCCAAAAAACATTGTCACGGAGGTGTACCCAGAACTCTGGGATATCAGTACTTGGTTGCTTTCTCTCCTCTAGCTTTATCGCCATATCAGGAGCCAGCGTCTCATAACGCCCAAACTCCATCGTTGCCACAGTAACGCTACAAAGAGCATTCCATGCCGTAATATGACTCCATCCACTAAATGGATGTAGATTATGTGGCTTCCCTAAAGCAGCTCTCTGAAAGGTACCATGAGGCTTGAAATTTTTAGGCAATAATTTAGGCAGAGTCGACGAGTAAAAAGGATCTTCTTGAAGCAAGTTTTTCAATGATGGGTTGATATTAGGGTTATTGCTTTGAGAAGGAGCAAGCGGAAGAATAAGCTCACTGGGTTTACGACCAACAGATTGTTCAGAAGTCTGTGAAGAATAACGGAGAAGCTCTTGCCAGTTTTTATGTTCATTCAGAATAGCCCGAACAACATCGTCGCGGACTTCATTGGTTTGAGCCTTCAGCTCATTCACCTGACGTTTTAGCTTTGTGAGATCGGATTGAACACTCTTTATATCACTCTCTATTAACGATGTAGACCAGTAGATCATCGCCATAAAAACTAATACTCCAAATCCCATCAAGAAGCGGAATATATACAGTCCAATCGGTTCTTTATTCATACAATCACTTTCTGGCCACAGGCCCTCCGGTCTCACAACTTTATCTCTATGAGCAAAACAAATCAAGAACCTTAACTTAAACTCAGCTGCTCCCGTAAAAAAATAAATTAATCTAGTAGTCCAGGACCTCCCAAAACCGTATGAACTTCTATAGCTGCATCAATAATTTCTTACAGCATTTTTAATTCACTTGTAAACAACAACTTAAAACTTCACCGGGAATTACTAACTTAAACTTCGATGTTCACTTCCCAATGAACTTTATGAGAGGAAGACCCCTCAGGACCAATATTCGGCACCTCATAAAAAGAGACTTGACCAGCAGACGCTGCTCCTTCACCAACTCTTCCCGATGAAAGTTGTGTCCACACACCATCTCCTTTAAAATCAAGACCGGAAGAGGACGAAATCGAAACGTCATGTTGGTGAGCAAAATAGAGAATTTTTCTCCTAGCATCTTTAGCAAACAGCTGAAAGAGCTCTTTCAATGCCCCTTTTGATATTGGCAGCCGATTAGCCATTACCTTCACCATCACCTCTATCTCGTCGATCTGAGCAAGTAAAGAATCGATGCGGCACTTAACCCCTTGACAAGAAACTTCTTCTTGATCAACACCTTCAAACGCACTAATCTCTAGAATCACAACACGCGCCTTTTTCAATAGAGAAAAAAACCACACAAATGATTCTTCTGAAAAATGTACACGATACCACGTTTCCAACAACTGCATTGGGTGACTACGACGCCACATCGACAGACCTGCTACCCACATACAAGCATCTGCTAAAGATCCTCTTTTTGGGATATTTCGTACGGAATGAATGAATCCAGCTATTGGAAATTCATTTCTATAAGATAAATACTCTTCAAGCATTTCCAAAGGAAAGTTTGGCCAATACCCTTCTCCTTGCCCCAGCCCTCCTGTATTCATAATCGGCATACCAGGTGTAGTAGGAGGGCGATCCAATTGATAAAGAACCTCCCAGAAAGGGTGTCTTCTTAGGTGATCAGAAGCAAAGCTCCCTCCCACACAAGAAAACGCGCAAATCGTTTTTGGGCCCGCTGCATTAAGAAACCTCACCAGCCAATTCGCCTGTTTTCTGGCCATGAGATCATCTGTTGTGGGAAGATAATAAATGAGCGTCTGATCGTCTGATAACCCTTTCTCCACACAACGAAGTTCTTTCAATGTCTTCTCAAATTTAGAATCTCCCCGCCCAATAGGATGATAATGAAAATCTTGTTCACAATAAACACTTTCCCAAAAAAATGTGTTCAGCGAAGGGGTTACTTGCCGTAGATCAGAGAGAGCTTGAGAAACGCGTTGACAGAACTGATCGTCAATAGGGTTCAAGCAAACTTGATCACACCCTGTGGGATGATAGATGACAGGCTTGACGATCAGTTGGATCCCATACTCATCAAAGAGTTGCCAAAGAACCTCTAATTCTTTGAATGATGTCGACGACTTATATTCAAAAGTCTCATTCCGCGATCCAAGAATCACAGCATTAAAACCAAGTTCCAAGAGACGATGACAAAACGTTTCGAACGTCTGCTTATTTTTACCTAAGAAAATAGAGGGTAGATAGAGGCCTACATTTTCAGTTAAAGAAATATGTTTATCGCAATGCACCCAAATAGGTCTAAGATTATAAAGTGGCTGATTGTCACCTACAACCTCCCTAATACGGTTGGCCTCTACTGCCATTTTGAGCTGACTGATAGCATAGGCAGCTGAACGAGGATTTGCAGCTTGTATACTCAGTTCCTTAGATTGATAGTGAACAGAGAATCCATCTTTCGATTCATTCCCAATGCAATCGCAAAAAACCGACTTAAACCTTTTACCTTCAATACTTTGTGAAAATTCTCGTGATATTTCTTTAGCAACTTCAAGAGCTTTTTTCATAGGGATGATGAATTTTAAGTTACGTTTTGTTAACCTGATCAATAGTGACTAAAATACTTTGAGCATAATAGATGTGTGACTCATATGTCGAGAGATAACCGAAAAAAAATGCGTAAAAAAGAACTTCCTTCACCTAAAGAACTAAAAAAAGAAATACAAAGTCATCCATCACACCTTGAGTTTATCCAAAAGACACGCAGCGACCTTAATGCTATCCTAAGTGGCAACGACTCCAGAACAGTACTCATCGTCGGCCCCTGCTCCATTCATGATGTGGCCTCTGCAAAAGATTATGCGGTTAAACTTAAAAAGTTTTCCGAAGAAGTCAGCGACAAATTCCTTATTATTATGCGCGTCTATTTTGCCAAACCACGTACAACCACTGGTTGGAAAGGAATTCTTTACGATCCCTATGTAGATACCTCGCACGATGTGGAAAATGGCATCCGCTGGACCAGACAACTGCTCGTCGACCTCGCAGAAATGAAAATCCCCATCGCCGCAGAGATCCTAGACCCATTGACTGCACACTATTTCAGTGACCTCATCACATGGGGATGTATCGGAGCAAGAACCGCAGAATCACAAATTCATCGAGAGATCGCCTCCGGTCTTCCTATGCCTATCGGCTTTAAAAATAATACCGACGGAAACGCACAAATCGCTGTCGATGGTGCCTACTGTGCGTCAACACCACACACATTTATTGCGATCAATGATGAAGGAAAGCTCTGCAGCATTGTAACTGAAGGAAATAAAAACTGCCATATCGTTCTCAGAGGTGGAGTAGAAACAACCAATTACGACCCACATTCGATCCTCAAGACCACCAAAAAACTTGAAGAGGCTGGTATTAATAAAAAACTCATCATCGACTGTTCCCATGACAACTCTAAGCAAGGACATGATGAACAAATCGTCGTCTTCCAATCTGTCATTCATCAAATTATTGAGGGCAACAAAAGTATTGCGGGGCTAATCCTTGAAAGCCACCTAATTGCAGGAAGGCAAGAGATACCCTTCGAAGGGTTGGACACAGAGATTGAATATGGTAAGTCGATTACCGATCCCTGCCTTGACTGGGAGACCACGAAAAAACTGATCCAATGGGGATATGATCGTATGAATAAAGAAAACGAAATCAGGGGAAAAGAATTTCTTTCTACGAAGCATGCCTCATCTTGTTTATCGAATTAACACATTCTTAATTGCAATTTTCCTACTCTTTGCTCTGACTGGTTGTCAAAGCAAGGTTCTTCGCATGCAAGTCGATAATATAAGTAGAGAAAATCTTGCCAGCTACCATGTGGGAACACCAGACCCTCGACTAATCTTCCCTCCTCTAGGGCAACGTATGATCGTCTCATGGTATGTTCCAAGTGCAGAGTTCAATCGAGAAGATATTTCTATTAAAATATCGATCATCTATGGAAACCACACTCAAGAAGATATCTGGTACAAACCCAAACAAAATTGTGGTATGTATGTTCGAGCCCTACTCAACGAAGAATACTTCGAAAAATGTGGCATCCTCACTTATCGATCGGAAATGTACGCTTGCGATCAACTTATCAAATGCTGGAAACACCACCTTTGGACAGAACTGATTACTTTCGAAACTGATACGGAAGAGTCCTACGAAGAGTAAATATCACAACCCTTGAAATTTTCACTCGGTTATGACATTCTCAAGATTCTCTCAGGAGGGGCATCGATGAACAAATTTACAAAGGGGTTTTACTTACTCCTTGCACTAGTCTTATGTTATAGTGTTGAGTGGACTGCATCATTGTTTACACAGTCGTCAGTGGACACCTGGTACAAGACTCTAATCAAACCGAGCTGGAATCCTCCAAATATCGCTTTTCCTATAGTTTGGACAATTCTGTATACGATGATTGCCCTATCATTTTGGTTGATTCTTTCTGAACCCAAGGCCCGTCATCCAAAACCCTTTGTGGCATTTTTTCTTCAACTCTTTCTCAACTTCACCTGGTCATTGGCTTTTTTCTACCTACAATCCCCTCTATTGGGACTGGTCAACATCATTTTTCTTCTGGTTGCGATTCTATGGAATATTCGTGAATTTTCTAAGTACTCGCTTACAGCCTCACGACTACTCTACCCTTACTTTTTGTGGGTAGCCTACGCAGTCACTCTCAATGCAGCAATTTGGTACTTGAATATGTAGAGCCCTGTTGCTATAAAGTGAATTTATACTGAATGAAATTGGAAATTCCAAATTTTGAATCACGATCGATATAACGTTATTTTTTATTTTTTGAGAAAATTTTAAACTACTAACAAATGTGAAATCACAAAACTGCAAGAAAAACAGAATCAACTATTTTGTACAGATAATCACTATCGTGCTGATAATCACAGCCGTATGCTATACCGTCATGAGATCATACGATCCAGAAAATGGTAATGCAAAAATCAGTCCGATGCTAACAGTCAATGTCATCGAAGTAAACAAGCAACATTCCCATGAAACAGAACACTCCTACTTAGGAAAGGTCGAAGCGAGACGCTCAACAAACCTTGGATTTGAAATTGCAGGTCTCGTGAAAAAGATCCTCGTTAGGGAGGGCCAAAAAATCCAAACAAACCAAACTCTCGCTCTTTTAGATGTCGACCACCTACTCGCAAGACGACAAGAGATTCTAGCCGAAATGACGCGTGCGAGTGCCATACATGAACTCACTCGCATTACAAAAGATCGCACGATTGAAGCATCCCAATTACAAGCAGTTTCAGAAATCGATAAAGATCAAGCAGACCAAAATTTCCTCGCACAAGAAGCTGCTCTAAAGGGTGTCATCTCCCGTCTCAACCAGATCAATATTGAGATAGCAAAAGGAACCCTTAAAGCTCCGTATAGTGGAGTCATCGGAAAGCGCTATCTCGACGAAGGGACCGTTGTTGAAGAGGGAAACCAGGTTTTACAGCTTGTTGAAACAGATCAACTTGAAGCACGTATCGGAATAAAAAATCCACAAAGCCTTTCAGTCGGACAAAGTGTTCCCCTATTGACCCGCCACGGTCCTGTTCAAGCTTCGGTGGCTTCCATCCTTCCTGTTAGGGACTCAGCTACACGAAATGTCGAGATAGTTTGCAAGATAGAAACGACAACAACTTTCATCCAACCCGGAGATGCGGCAACATTAATCTTGAACGAAATCATCGAAGGAGAGGGAATATGGCTGCCGACTTCTGCTTTGACTGCCAGTAGTAGAGGCCTTTGGGCTGTCTATATCGCCGTCCCAAAGGAGAGTAATGACACTTACCAGCTGGTCCGACAAGAACTCGAAATCCTCGACCAGAAAACAGACCGTGTCTTTGTAAGATCCCCCATAGAGGAGGGGTCTCTAATTGTTAAGGATGGTATGAACCGCCTCGTTCCCGGACTTTCCGTGCATATCAAAAAGAGCGAGTAGGGAATGGCAACTCTATTTTTTCGTAACAGATACCTGCTCACGTTAACGCTAATTATTTTATCCATTGCAGGCATATCAGGCTACTTCAACCTGCCAAAACTCGAAGACCCACACATCACCAACCGCAATCCAATTATCATCACCAAAATGCCCGGTGCTTCAGCGTTTCGTGTAGAATCTCTCGTCACAGAAAAAATTGAAGATGGATTACAAGAAATCTCAGAGATAAAAAAAACTGAGTCGGTGTCACGAACAGGTGGTTCTGTAATTATCATCCATTTACAAGATTGGGTGGGGCCAAACGACAACCAAGCAATCTTCTCAAGAATTCGGGACAAACTTCGCGAAGTGGAACAAGAGCTACCTCCCGAAGCTTCTGAACCATTCTTTGACGACCGCCGACTAGCCATTGCTTATACTATCATTCTGGGAATTTTATGGGATGATGACTCTCCTCCACAATATAACATCATGAACAGAATGGCTGAAGATCTATCGGATAAGCTACGTAACATGTCGGGAACAGAACTTGTACGTATCTATGCCCAGCCTACCGAAGAGATTTCTGTTCTAGTTGACCAAGATGAGTCAACACTGATGGGACTAGACAGCGCTTCGATTTCAAAACTTATTAGCGCTGCAGATGTCAAACAACCGGCAGGAATTATGCGTAGCGGACATAACGACCTACTGATTGAAGTCGAAGGAGAGCTAATAAACACTCAACGTATCGAGTCTATTCCACTCACAACAAATGATCGTGGCTTAGTGTCAAGAGTGGGTGATATTGCAAGTGTCACCAAAAATTGGAAGGAGCCTCTCAATGAGATTGCTATCATAAATGGCAAAGAAGGGATTCTTGTCTCTGCGCGCATGGGCGAGGGGGTACAGGTTGACGACTGGATCGCTGATGCCAACGAAATTTTTGAAGAGTTCACAGCGAATAGAGCCTCAGGAATTGATATCGTCAAAGTCTTCGATCAAAGTACCTATACAAATGAACGCCTCGGAGACTTGGGAGGGAACCTTCTTGCAGGTGCCACTGTTGTCACATTCATCGTCTTCCTCACAATGGGATGGCGTGCTGCTCTCATTGTAGCATCAGCCCTTCCTCTGACAGCTGGCGTCACCCTTTTTATCCTGCAGATTTCTGGTGGAGAGTTACACCAGATTGCTATCTATGGTATGATTGTCGCTATGGGACTTTTAATCGACAACGCCATCGTCGTTGTCGATGAAATACGAAAAAGACTTCATCAAGGTTTAGGCGAGCTTGAAGCTCTTAAATCTACCTATGATCACCTTTTTGTTCCTCTGCTCTCCTCAACATTTACGACGGTCCTTGGTTTCTCCCCAATCTTCCTCCTTCCAGGAAACGTAGGTGATTTTGTCCGTTCCATAGGGGGAAGCGTTATTTCTTCTATTACTGCCTCATTTTTTATCTCTATGACGTTGATTTCAAGTTTGGCAGCAATCTTTATTCGAAATGCAAATCATGAGCAATTTAAACACTGGTGGGAACGAGGCATTTCTATTGCATACCTTGGAAAAAAAACCAGGAAGATTTTAAAAATACTATTCAAACAACCGCTTTATGCTATTGCTATTTCCCTATTTCTTCCTCTTTTTGGCTTTGCGATTGGCCCTTCTCTCGGGAGTGAATTTTTTCCACCCACAGATCGTGACATGTTCGATATTAAGCTATGGTTGTCTCCTGAAGCCTCAATACAAGAAACTCGTGCCGTTGTTGAAAAAGCTAACAAATACCTCAAAGAGTTCCCTGGAATACGACAAGTCGACTGGATGATCGGTAACAACTTCCCCATTGTCTACTATAACCAGTTGATGATTATGGATTTTACACCCAACTTTGCACACGCCTCCGTAAAAACAACGTCTGCGGAAGATACAATGCGATTAGTTCACAGCGTACAAGAGAAATTCGATAAAGATCTCGCGGTGACACAAACAGTCGTTAAGAAACTTGCTCAAGGACCTCCAAAACAAGCCGATATTGAATATCGTATCTTTGGCCCTAGTTTGTCAAAACTACAAGACATAGGAGATCGGTTACGTCTCATTCTTCAGAAAAATAAAAGTGTGCTGCAAACACAGATGACTCTCCACCGTGGGAATCCGAAACTATGGTTTGAAGCGAACGAGATTGAAGCAAAACGTGTCGGTTTCACCCTTTCCGATCTTACGGATCAGTTGCAAGCTAATCTCGAGGGATTGACGGCGGGATCTGTCATCGAAAATCTTGACGAACTAGATGTACGAGTTCGTTATGGTAATAACGTTCGCAACAGTTTATCAAAGATCGAATCGATTAATTTTATCTCTCCAACATCAGATGCATGGACGCCATTAACATCGCTGGGAAATGTCGCTTTAAGACCTGAAATCGCTGCGGTCACACGCTATAACAGTGAGCGTTGCAACATAGTACGTGGATTCACCACTGATGGTGCTCTTCCTATAGATGTTACCTACGAAGTATTGAAATCTTTTAAAAGCGACAAAGAGAACCTACCTGAGGGATACCATATTGACCTTGGCGGTGACGCCGAACTCGATGCTGAGGCAATCAGTAACTTAAAGATATACGCCCCATTATTGATTCTTCTTATGGTAAGTACATTGATCTTGTCATTTAGAAGTATCAGGCTAGCCTCCATTCTTTTAACGGTTTCTCTAATGTCCGTCGGATTAGGCCTCCTCTCTACATGGATGATCTCCTTTCCTATCAGCTTTAATACCATTCTTGGCACTCTAGGTCTTATCGGTGTCGCCATTAACGACAGCATCGTCGTTATGGCAGCAATACACG
>JBCDHL010000007.1:0-13778 GCA_038750095.1 Chlamydiota bacterium | reverse complement strand
GTTTAATATAATACCATTCATTCGTTTAACATTATAATAGTATATATGAATAAGAAAAAACATCAAACGCAACCTTTTGAACTTGGCTCATGCACTTTACCAAGTAACATATTCTATTCTCCACTAGCCGGCTGCTCCGATTTCCCATTTCGAAAAATGTCTGCAAAATATAAACCTGGACTGATGTTTTGCGAAATGGTCAAAATGGATGCCCTCATCCGCAACGACACCAACACTTATCACATCCTTGACTACGACGAATCGATGCACCCCATCGGTGGACAAATTGTCGGTAGTAAACCCGAAATTGCAGGCCAAGCAGCGCGCATTATCGAAGAGCTTGGGTTCGACACCATTGACCTCAACTGCGGCTGTCCAGTAGACAAGGTAACAAAGGATGGAAGTGGTTCGGGCATGATGAAATCCCCCCAAAAAATTGGAGACATCATTGCTAACATGGTTGCAGCGGTCTCAATACCTGTGACTGTAAAGGTTAGAGCAGGATGGGATGAGGATAGCATCAACGCTCACGAAATCACACAAATTGCAGAGGAGGCTGGCGCTGTCGCTATCGCTGTTCATGGAAGAACGAGAAAGCAGGCCTATCGAGGCCCTGCAAACTGGGACTATATCAAAGCCTGCGTCGAAGCCGCAGATACGATAAAAGTAATCGGCAATGGTGATGTCTTTGATGCAGAAGCTGCTAAACGAATGGTTGAACAAACCGGTTGTGACGCAGTTCTTGTTTCACGTGGAACAATGGGCCAGCCCTGGATCGTTGAAGATATTCTTCGCCACCTACAAGGCCTTGATCCCATTCAAAGAGGCATCAAAGAGTGTCGCGAAGCCCTGATCGAGCACTTCAACTACACCCTTAATTACCACAACGAACGCCGCGTAGCTGTAGACATGCGCCGCGTTGGCTGTTGGTATATCAAAAAGTCAGCGGGAACACGCTCATTCAGGGGACAAATCAGCAAAGCGAGCCACCCCAATGATATACGCCGCCTGATAGAAGAATTTCCTTTCGAAAACGATGAGGTTTAACTAGTTCCACCGTGGATCCAATGCGAATCATTTTTATCACGCACCCACCAAGCATCTGAAGGAGTTGACCAAATCTCCTGAGCCATTGATTTCGCCGCATCAGTGATCAACCGCTTGACACCATTATCAAACCAATCCATAGCCCTGGGGTTTCCTTTGTCATGCTCCTCTTTTAAACACAACAAAAGTTCCAGTTGATCCGCATCTTTGGCAATCTTGGCTTCAATACTTTTTTTACCGTTGTACTCGTCGATATACTCTACAAACTCTCTACCTAAAACAGACTCCTCTTTCAATTCATTCAAAGCTTTAGCTTCGTCTACTTTTACATATTTCTTGTTTACGTAGTTCATATCGCCTGTACGTGCTTCGGGAAGGTCATGGGTGAGACAGATGAGTAAAAGCCTCTCAATGTGAACCGACTCTTCCATTATGTGGGCGAGTGCCAAAGCCACGAGAGCCATCCGGTAGCTATGCTCAGCAACCGACTGCTTTCCACTACCCAAAAATGCGAAACCAGAACGAGGGGTTTTCGCCAGCATCCCCACTTCGTTGAGTAAGTTAATGACTTCTCTCATAAATAAATAACTCCAGTATCCTAATATCGGCCTTTATGTCTGACGCGCTGCCTTAAAACTTCTCTTTCAAGCTCTTCTTCGTCACGGTCAAGTAGTACTATTGAAGAGCTGGATTGATCAATCTCTAATCGATTATACCTATGTGGGGTATTCCTTTTTTGGTCATAGCAGAGATCATCATACAGGTCATGCTTTGAGAACTGAGATTTTGCATCTCGCTCCCTGGATCGTTTGATACTCCGCACTTTTTTCTTCTCCCTTAACAGCTTCATACGAGCCCTCTTCTCTTCTTTGTACAAGATAAACTCTTCATCACTCAATCGAGGTTTTGTTATCTTAATAACAACATCTTCATCGATTAATTTAACTCTTTTGCTCGACAATTTTTCTTGATTAACTTTTATGATATCGTTGCGTAATTCTCCATGAAAGCGCTCTTGTGCTACCTTAACAGCTTTAGCAGGAAGTGGTTTGCTTTTTCTCGTTTTGACATCAATGTGATTTTTGGTTTTTTGTTCATTTTCAAAACAGACTGTGCTGGTCACGCTTATTAGTCTTGCAAAGGTAATAACTGACATTTTTCATTCCTCAATGTATTTAAAACGAGGGGATTAGGGCACTGTCCCTGTATTTAAGATCAGGGTTATAAAATACAAACCTTAATAACAGGAAATCCAACACCTTAGAGCCCCCTCTCTTTCCATAATTAATTTAACAAAAACATACCTTTTTGATACAGTGCCAAGTGATAAGAGGTTAGGAGAGATATATGTCAGACGAGCCTGAAGAAATCCTACAAAGCTACAAAGAACTCTACGATGTCGTCATTCCCGACCTCGACTATTACCTTCGCCAAATCGACTGCCGTGATGGCTGCCCTGTAAACACAGACCCTAGAGCTTACATGCTCGCGATCCACAGGGGAGACCTTCTCGAGGGGTACAAAATCGCTCGAGGCCCTAATCCCTTTGCCTCGATCTGCGGGATGATCTGTGGGGCCCCCTGTGAAATGGCTTGTCGTCGCGACAGAGTTGATAAAACTCTCACTATTCGCGCCCAGAAACGTTATCTTGATGAGTGGTTTGGGCTTGATAAAGAAGCACATATTCGCTCTTTAGAATATAGCTACGCAAGGGGAACAACCAATCCACGACCGAACGAATTAAAAGTTGCCTGTATTGGAGCTGGAGTCGCCTCTCTCACCTGCGCTCATGACCTACTTCGCTTGGGTTATGCTGTTGATGTCTACGAAATGATGCCTAAACCGGGTGGCATGCTGACTTACGGCGTCCCTAATTACAGACTCAAAAACGATATCGTTTTTGCAGAGATCGGTGCCATTGAACATTTAGGAGCAAAGGTTTACTATAACTCAAAACTTGGTCGCGACATCACCATGAACGAACTCGAAGATCAATATGATGCCATCTTCTTAGGAATTGGATTATGGAAATCTCGAGACCTTCCCATCCCCGGTGCTTCAGAACCAGATATCATTCGAGGTATTGAGTACCTTAGGGTTTTATGCAATGAGCAAAAGTGGAAAATTGGTAAACACCTCGTTGTTATTGGAGGAGGTAATGTCGCCTATGATGTTGCGAGGTCATCCGTACGTAATGGAGCAAAGGTCACCATGGTTTGTTTGGAGACGAGAGATGAACAAACCGCTGACGAGTTTGAAATTGAAGATGGAATTGAAGAGGGTATCACCACCCATAACCGCCTTGCCCCAACAGAAGTTATTAGAGATGAAGACGGCAAGGTAACCGGCCTAAAAGTGCAAGAAATAAGCTCTCTATACGATTATAACGGTCGCTTTTCTCCAAAAACCATTCCCAATGCAGAGTTTATCATTCCTTGCGACACCATCGCTCTGGCAATTGGGCAAGGTATGGATATGAGCTTCCTAAACGGCTGGGATAAGGCAGATGAGTTTGTTGTGGACAAAGGAGTCATACAAACTGAAAAAGGAACGGGAAGAACTTCGGTTGAAGGGGTTTATGCCGGGGGTGACGCAGCCTTCGGAGCTGCACTCTTTATCACAGGTATTCGCCAAGGACAAGAAGCTGCCCGTTCAATTGATACGGATCTAAGAGGAACACGCCCCTACAAAGAGTTTGTAGGAGAATTTACTGAACTATCACCACAGAGGGATAAAACCTACCTAAGAACAAAGTGGCAACTTCCAAGTAACCAACCCTCTAAACTTCGAGTTCTCAATCACAATATGGTAGAAAACAACTACACCGAAGAGGAGGTTCACCAACAGGCAAACCGGTGTCTTCAGTGCCATGTAAGCCCTGTATTCAATGGTGAGCTTTGTATCAAATGTAACGGTTGTGTCGATGTATGTCCATGTAACTGCTTAACACTTGTTCCCTTATCAAAACTCAACAAAGATGCGGGAGAAGGGAATCTAAGAAAAGCTGTCGACAATTTTTATGGAGTGGACTCAGCATCAATGAGCGATGATGAAATCAATAATATGGGATCTGCCATGCTTAAAGATGAAGACCTTTGCATCCGGTGCGGCCTATGCGCTGAAAAATGCCCAACACAAGCGGTCACAATGGATGCGATGAACTACTCTTTCCGATGGATTGGGTAAAAAAAGACGTGCAGATAAGTAATGTTTTGATTTTTAATAGGGTGTTCAAGTGTTAGGATACATTGCACTGACGATTGCTACAGGACTAGCCGGCGTATTAATTTATATTTACTTTCTCAAGAAGGGACAATTCGACGACCCTGAAGAGGTAAAGTACCAGCTTTTTAGAGAAGATGAGGATAATAAAAATGCCTAAATATAGAAACTCTCTCAATGTCGACCCTGATGATAAAGACCCTCGAATATCCAGACGCTCGTTTTTGGCCCTTATGGGTGTTGGCGCATGTCTAGTAGGAGCGGGTCATATGTTTGGAGCCTCAATTCTAGGCTTTCTATACCCCAATGCAATGAAGGTGCCCCCGAGTGTATTTTCGATTGGACGGCCAGAAGAAGTCCTGAGTAAAGATGGAAAGCTTTTCGACGCTAAACAAAAAGTGTTTGTCGAGACGAATGCGGGTAAAGTACGTGTGCAAACTGCTGTTTGCACTCACCTGGGCTGTACTGTTAACCTAGCAGAAACAGGCTATTCATGCCCTTGTCACGGATCTACATACGACAGATATGGTAGAGTTACAGGAGGACCAGCACCTGCAGACCTCGTTTACTTTAAGGTGTTCAGGGGAGCCTCGGGAGACCTACTAGTAGATAAAGCTAAAACGACACTTGACTGGGAATCAGCTTGGTATACGCCAACAACATAAGATGAACGGATTGGAGCAACATTAATGGCAGTCTTTCACGGAAAACGTCGCGAATCATGGGCAGAGTATATTGTCAACCTTCCTAAACTAATCGTTCGGTCAATCTTTAGACACAACTACCCAAATAACGATGTCGATCGTTCGGAAATTGTGTTTAAAAACTTTTTTCTTCACTTTCACCCCGTAAAGTGCCACAAAAACTCACTAGATCCTTTTTACACACTCGGACTTGGTGCAATCACGACAAGTTTATTTCTAATTTTAACCATCACTGGCGTTCTCTTAATGTTTTTCTATATTCCGGCGGAGGACAGAGCTTACACCATCATGAAGGACTGGCAGGACACAACGCCATTTGCCATGATGTACCGAAACATGCACCGCTGGTCTGCACACATGATGGTCCTCTTCGTCTTCCTGCATATGTCACGTGTATTCTATACAGGCTCTTACAAAGGGGAGCGGCGATTCAACTGGGTCATCGGTGTCATCCTCATGGTTCTGACCCTCCTTCTCTCCTTCACAGGTTACCTGCTACCCTGGGATCAACTAGCTTTCTGGGCCGTAACGGTCGGAGCAAACATCGCGGGCTATGTCCCTAACATTCCAGGTTTCGAGTACAACATCAACCGTGTAATGCTCATAGGTTCAACTGAAGTCGGTCAGGATGCGTTGATTCGATTTTACGTTCTTCATGTGGCTCTACTACCGCTAGTCACAGGAACATTGATCGGGGTCCACTTTTGGCGTATCAGAAAGGATGGCGGACTTTCCCGACCACCAGACCGATTTCGCCCCGACCCATATCGAGTTGTACAACGCTCAGACACCAAAGAGTCCTTTGCACCAGGAGTAAAACGTACCTACGGCCTCATGGAGCTTGTAAGAGGAACATGCCCTACAGTTGATAAAGGCCCTTATAACTTCGTGTTTACATGGCCACATTTGATTAGAGCAGAACTTGTGGCATTTTTGCTGACGACAGTCCTTGTTCTTGCTCTTTCATTTTTAAATGCCCCACTAGAAGAACCAGCAAATGCTACCAGCCCGCCGAATCCTTCAAAGGCACCTTGGTATTTTCTAGGCCTACAAGAAATGGTAGCCTACAATGCATTCTGGGGGGGTGTCGGAATTCCTACACTTATTGTAGTTGGTTTGATGGCTATTCCCTACTTAGACAGAAACCCAAAAGGTGAAGGGATATGGTTTCACCGTAGTCGATACTTAGCGATCTTCCTATACACTGCATTTATGACCTTCCAGGGTATATTAATTATTATAGGAACATACTTTAGAGGAGCGAACTGGGGATGGATATGGCCTTGGACAGAAACTTTTGCAAGACACTAAGAGACTAATAAGGAGTTTGTATGCGAGGAGAACTCTATCAAATCGTTCTCATCAGTTTGGGTATTATCATTGCCGCACTCTTTGGTGCCTTTTTATACCGTGAGCTCTTCCCTGAATATAAAATCTATCAAAACGATTATGTCGAGCTTGAGAAGTTTCGTTCATCATACACAGGGGAAGCCCCTCCCTCGTTTAAGGCGGGTGTCAAACAAATTGTTATCGAAAGAAAAGACAAAGGTCCCTCACAGGTGGAGCGTTGCACTTCTTGTCACGTTGCGCTGGAGTTCGAGCACTTCTCCCCCACAAAAATCGCATATGACATTAATGGCAACATGATTACAGGACCCGACGGGTTTCCGCAGAAAGTGAAAAACGATCAATACGTCTGGGGGAAACTTGAAGAAAAAGTGGCCGAACTTCGCAATGAGAAACGCAATAACGAACTCATTGGCGACGGAAAACAGTCTGAAGTGAATCGACGACTTGCTGAAGCAGATCGATTAGTCTCCTTGAAGACAGCAAAAGTCGGTGACCACACCTACGATGTGACGAAGGTGCTTGCAATGCACCCCCTCATTGGTAGGGAAACCAGACCTTTTGAATTTCACCCTATCGAAGAGTATGGGTGTATTGCTTGCCATAGCGGTAATGAAAGGGGACTGACCACAGAAAAAGCTCACGGACCTGTTTTCGATGGAAAATACGAGGCCGAATTTATGGGGCCGACTCCCAAATTTTTAGAATCAGATCCCGATAACGACCCCAAATTTGCAACCATATTTAACCACAAACCCGGCCACTCTTTATTATTCCAAACGACTCCTATTCTTGTGGGAGCCTTGATCGAAGCAAAGTGCGTCCAATGTCACGATTCTAGTAGCGCTGTCTTTGAAAGTGCCTATCATATGACTAAAATCCCTTTGGAGCAAAGAAAAGCAAAGCACGATGCCGTAATTGCATCTTATAATACGGAGGTTCAAGCCCTAGCAACTCTTCTCCGCATCAAGGCATCCATCAAAAAAAATGGGTATCAAAAAACTTTAGAAGCTCTTGAGACAAAGGTAAAAGATTTTTCTATTCAACCGGAGGAACTTAATGCCATAAACTTTCAGGTCAAGTTTTTACGTAGAAACCAACAGTCTCCAAAAAAAGGTGAAGAACAGATTAACCAGCAAATCTTTGCAATGATCGGCTCACCAGATCTCGTTGAAGAACTCCTAAACTTGCTTAAGTCAAAAAAACAGTCACTGAATCAAAACATCAAGTCATTTGTTAAAGAGCACCGCGAATCCAAACAGGCAACAGGCTCTCTTTTTGCAAAAGCCGATGCTGCAAACCTCGAAACAGCTCTAATTCAACATGTTCGAGATACCAAACAGTCCTTCAGAAAGACTGTTGACGACCAGCAAACAGTATCAGCTATGGTCACAGATGTTGACCTCTTAACGCAAAATTTCCAAAATGGTGAGCGCTTATTCATTTCTCAAGCATGTTACGCATGTCACAGAATTGCTGGGCTTTCAAGAGGAGGAGTTGGCCCTGAACTCACCGAGGAGGGAAATAAGTATCCTTGGTTTATCAAGGAATCGATGGTTTGGCCACAAGCAGACTTGAAAACTTCAACGATGCCCAACTTCTATTTAGACCACCAAGAACTTGAATCTTTGATGACATACCTTCTCGCACAAAAGGGACAAAAGAAAAACGTATCTGACACAAGTCACAAAATCGCTATACAAGATTGGGAAGCTGGTAAAAAAATGCCTTGGGAGGAACCTATTTCTCCTGCCAAAATGCATAATGTTGACTATGCAATGGAGGTTTTTGCTACAGAAGGGTGTGCTGCATGCCACCGACTGAAAGGATTTGATTCGGATGTTGGATTTGCTGTAGAAAAGCAAAAAGAGGTAAGTTTTGATGAGCTGTATAACGAACAAGAATGGTTTTCAAGTTTATTCCCCGAAGAGGTTCCAGGATCACAAATCGTTGATGTGATTGAAAATAATTCTGAAGAAATTGATAGACGCATTGTTAGTGGTGTGAGAAGTGACTCTATTCTTGAGAAAATTTCAAATAAACACCCAGGAGCCATTGAAGGACTCTACTCCAACTTTCGTTTTGCTTCACGTGCAAAAAACCACTATTACGACAATCTAGTAAGTGAAACAAGTGATCCAAAACAAAAAAAGCACTATGAGAAACTAAAACAAGAGTGGATAGATCGAGTCAATCGAGTACTAATGATTTACATCCAAGAATATGGACTTGGGCGACTCGTAGGGCCTAAGCCCAACTGGGCAGGTGTTTATCGTACCGATGAGTGGTTAATAGAGCACTTCAAAAACCCAAGCTCACACATCGCTCGTTCCATCATGCCCGTCTTTCCTTTCGATACCTCTAAATTTTACGCACTCACCTATATGCTTGATGTCTTAGGGATCCGTAATCGTGATCAGCTAAGAAAGATTTGGGAAGAGCGGGGGTTTAATCCCAAGCAAGCTTACGATGTCCTTTGTTCACAATGTCACGGTGAGTTTTTACAGGGAAATGGTCCCGTATCAGAATGGATCTACCCAATTCCTAAAAGCCTACGTAATGCCGACTTCCTTCGTAACTTAACAAGGGAAAAAGCATACGAGTCAATTATTCATGGTGTCAAGGGTACCCCAATGCCTCCATGGGGTGAAGTGGGTAGTGACAAACCAACTGCTGACGGGCAACCTGTCCTAACTCAAGGAGAGACTGTGCAGATTGTCGACTGGATCTACTCTTCTCTACCAGGGGGTACTGTGATTCGTACATCTGAAGAGGTACCTAAGTGGCAATATACACCAGAAAAAATTATCGAAGAGTTGAAAAAAGAAGGAAATATTTTAGAGGGACACCCAGAACCTCCCTCACAAAAGGAACAAGAAGAAGCGGTTGCACCCGAATTAACAGCTCTACCAAAAGGAGATCAATACTACGTTGATATAAATCCAAAAGTTTACACAAACCAGGTGGAAAACGAAAAACCTCCTGCTCCAAATATCTCAGAATATTTTGATGTAAAGGAGCACCCTGTTGGTGACACTGAAGAAAGTGGGTACTATATCAAAAAGAGGTTCTATACCACCAAAAACTTACAGGCCGGAAAGGCATACTTTGAGTTAAATTGTGCTGTTTGTCATGGACGTGAAGCTGACGGTGCTGGAGCTCGTGCTGGAGCCATGGTGGATGCTAAACCTAGAATGTTGACGAACCTAGACTGGTTAGACACTCGCGATGATCTTCGCTTAATACGTTCCATTAAATATGGTGTAACTGGTACTTCAATGACTCCATGGGGGGACCAAACAAGCTCACTACAGCGCATGCAACTTGTCATGCATATTCGCACTTTGAGTGAGGAGGCAAAACTTAGAGATCAACTTTTTTCTTCTTTGTATAGAGCGTTTAACCAATCTGAAATCGTCATCGAAAACGTTCGTATCATCGAATTTCCCAAACTTGCAGAAGTTCAAAATTTGTTGGATGCTTCTAAAAGAACAAGAAGGCAACTGCACACTGCAGTAAATCAAGGAATCACATCTCCTGATGAAGCTGTAAAAGAGTACCAAAGACAACTTCAACTCACACAAAAATTAAATGAACTCGAAACTGTTGACCAAACCCTACAAGATTTGATCAACGAAATTAAGAAAGAGAGGGATTTGATGCTTGATCTAGGACTCACAATTATTTCCCAACGCAGAAATGGAACTGTCACAGAAAATTACTACAAACTCATTCACCTACAAGAAGGGCTTTACAGCCTGAATGATGATCACCTTTCTTTCAAAGAGGCTCCCGAAATCGATATTGCCGCTGCTGGAGAAAAAATCTCTGCAGAAGTCAGTGCAACCATACAGAAACTCAGCCTGGAAAAAGTTCAGGAGCAGGGAAAAATACGGTCACCACAGACAGAAGAAACAATCCGTTCCCTCGATCAACAAATAGGCTCTCTTCAAGATCTAAGAAATAAGGTTACCTCCACTTTAGAGCAAGCAAAACGCTCACGCTTAAGGCAGCGCAAACTCGTCGAAGAGTTCAACAGGCAGTCACAAGAGCTTGAAGCGGCTTAACAATTCCTGCTCTAGAAGTAAAAATCTCTGACTATCAAGCGTAATTTGCAATTTCATTCAGTATAGTGTTGCATTAACTAAAAAAAAGGCTTAATATGCCACTTTAATGCTGAACACTGAAGTGACCATATGACGACGTATAATGACTTACCATCTAAGCTGATGATCTACCCCGCTGTAGTCTTCATGGTAATAGGAATGACCGTTGGGGTCTTTATCGCCTATAACGGCTTCGTGTTTCCCGACTACTTTCAGGGAGAGTATGTACATTTTGGACGTGTACGACCTGTTCACGTAGGTACCGTAGCCCTACTATGGCTTCTTTCTGTTGACGTCGGACTTATTTATTATTTCGTTCAAAGACTATGTGGTGTTGCCCTTTGGAGTCCCAAACTTGCATACCTCTCTATAGCACTTTGGTGGCCAGGATTCGTTATTGGAGAGTTCTCTTATCCTTGGGGAACAAACTATGGATGGGAGTATGCCGAACTCCCCAACTTTGTTTGGCTAATTCCCGTTAAAACAATGGTAACAATCGCATGGGTACTCGTCGTGGTCAATATTTTTATGACGATTGCAAACAGGCGCTACAAACAGATGTATGTCTCTCTATGGTATACAATGGGAACTCTTATATGGACCACTTTTACCTTCGTTGCAGGAAGCTGGGGGATGTACTGGATTCCCGGAGGAATTTCACGTGTTAATCTTAGCTTTTTCTTCGTTCACAACCTAGTGGGGCTTATTTTTACACCAATGGGGTTAGCCTCAGCGTACTACTCACTTCCCAAGCTCGCCAATACGCCAATTTACAGTCACCGACTTTCGATGATTGGCTTTTGGACAATCGCCTTCGTGTATGCTTGGGTTGGAGCACACCATATCATCCACGGACCCATGACGCAGTGGCTACAAACGACATCTATCGTTTTCTCTATGTGGTTATTTATTCCTGTATTTTCAGTTATTACAAACCTGTTTCTCACTCTTCGTGGTGAATGGAAGAAATATACACAAAGCGCACCAATACGGTTTATTATGGTTGGAACGGTGTTTTACCTTCTCACTTGTATACAGGGACCCGTTCAATCACTCCGTAACGTCAATGAAATTACTTCAAAAACAGATTGGGTCATCGGACATGCTCACATTGCTCTTTACGGTACATTCACCTATTTTGCTATTGCAGGAGTCTATCAAGCGCTTCCTCAGCTTACAGGTCGTCCGATATGGTCTGAAAAGCTTGCTGACTGGCATTTTTCTTTGAATCTTCTTGGAAGTTTACCTTTTATTTTAGCTCTATGGGTAGGAGGTTTTTTCCAAGGAATGCTTTGGGCAACATGGGCAGATGGAACAAGCTATGCACAGTTTCATAACAACTTGACCCTTATGCCTTTTTTGGAAACAGTTAGTGAGATGCGGCCTTGGTGGACGCTTAGAGCGATAGGGGGGACAATCATTCTTTTTGCGAATATTCTATTTGTCATTAATGTGTTTAATACCATTATTCTCAAAGAACCACCTAAAGGAGTTAAGGCGGCCTCATGAGTCAGAAAAACGCTTTTTACAAACTGGAATGGTCAGCGCTTGTTACCGTCATCGGTATTATCATTTTATTCTCTAGTGCAGTCTTCGTTACCCTAGTCGCTCCTACCTACCTGGACTCAAGCTGGGTTAGCCCTAGTAGCTCCTACCAGAAACAAATGTATGAAATTGCAGACCCCAATGTCTACATAAGCAGCAACACCAAGGAGGGGGGATCAGAGCTTCAGTTCGTTTATCATTTAAAAAATGGATTTACGTTGCTAGCTTTTCAAGAGAGTAAAACCGTCAAAATCATCGCCCCACCTGACCTCAAGAAATTTATTACAGCTTTTAGCGAAAAATCTCTTAAGCTAACTTCCGAGCTCCTTCTACTTAGAGAACCTAAAGCAACTAATGATTTCGATGCAAAAGCTGAATCCAAAAAGCTAGTCGAGCAAATGCAGCAAGAGTGGGAAAAGGAAGCCGAGGGTACTGCTCAAATGAATAAGCCGAGGCCCCACTTCGTTGTATATGAACTCTACCGTCCAGATGGGGAAGAGGGGTTTTCACTTGCCTCATCAGAAGGAGTACTAGAGAACTGGGTGGATAAAGACTTTGTCATCCTGGACGAAACACCGAAACAAGATTTTCACAAAGACCCCGGTGTGATCTATGTCCTAAACCCCCTTGAATACCGGGTCAAACGCTACAAATTTGGTCCCGAAGAGGGTTGGCAATACTCCTCCGATGGAACACCAATTGCAAGCCTCGAGGAACTGAAAAGCCATGAACTGGGTTTTCGCTCACGACACGAGCTGATCTTTGAAGGAGAAATCATCTATGCCCATGAGGGCTGCTGGTACTGCCACTCAGACCAAACGCGTACCCTTGTACAAGATGTTGTCGTCAACGGAAACGAAGATTACCCAGCTCCTCCTTCATCGGCAAATGAGTACATCTACCAAGAAATCACCTTTCCAGCGACAAGACGTATCGGCCCTGATCTATCACGTGTAGGAATCAAGCGTCCAAGTAGAGATTGGCACAAGAGCCACTTTTGGTCGCCAAAAACAGAAAGCAAAGGGTCAATTATGCCTGCCTTCCAGCACTTTTTTGATGATGACCCGCGTGGAACAGCTAGAGGGCAGATAGGGATTCCCAACTACCGGTTCGAAGCGATGTATCAATACCTCATGACAAAAGGGACACGAATCACCCCACCAACAGAAGCGTGGTGGCTAGGAAAAGATCCTGTCCAAACAAAAGAAATTATCGAAGGAAAGAAAAGGTTGCCGTAATGATCGCTAAGACACTCGATGGGTTAGGTATCTATGGAGGGCTTCTCCACTTTACGATAGCGGCAACTTTTTTTGGTGGTGCTCTCATTATCTTCATCTACCTCTGGCGTAAAGGCCGCTTGGATATGGATGAAGGACCAGCAGAACGGATGTTAAATGACGACCAAGAAGAGGAAAAAAATGGAAAATGAAAAACCAAATCAAGAAGAGGAGCACCTAGACCTATATGCAGACGGATCTATCGTCTCAGCCGATGCAAAAGTTCCTCGTTGGTTGAAGTGGGTGTATATTATTATGCCTATCTGGGGACTCTTGTGGTTTTACCTCTATTGGAATGGTAGTGAGGGATGGTTAGATAGAGGGTACTGGGGAGAGCTTCAGAAGGCAGCAAATACAACAACCCCCTACGTTAACAGCGATGAGCTTCCCCCTCCGAACCCCTAACGTCCATTCAGTCCATTCAGTCCATTCAGTCCATTCAGTCCATTCAGTCCATTCAGTCCATTCAGTCCATTCAGTCCATTCAGTCCATTCAGTCCATTCAGTCCATTCAGTCCATTCAGTCCATT
>JBCDHL010000006.1:0-13812 GCA_038750095.1 Chlamydiota bacterium | reverse complement strand
TCCAAGGCGTTACAGTCTTTGCAAATGAACATTTCAGGAAAAGAGCTAAACTTGAGAGCCTCAGTCATGATAATAACAACACAAACATTATGGGTGATAAAGAACAAAGTCTTAGGGAAACAATTGAAACTGATGCATTAGAAAAGCTTTTATTTTCAAAACCTGGAGAAGCAGTTAGTTTTGAGACGGAAGGTCTACCATTCATCGCCAAATCGAATGGAAGTAATATCTTCGATAGTGATCCCCAAATCTTCCTTTGGCAAGGAAAAGTCGTGGAAAAAGAAAGTCCAGACTTCTTAGGAAATGGCTCATTCGGTGTCGCTCAAAAAGTATATGACTTAACGAATGAGACTTTCAAAGCGATAAAAATTGCCAATTCAGTCCTTTTTCCAGATCAAGCTGCACAAGAACTCAAAAGAGAATATGAAACCATGAATTCGATCAATGGGGAAAATATTCAAAAAACACCTGAGCTTTACATTAACGATTTACTACCAGACAAACCTGGAATGATACAGGACCTTTACTCTGGTGACTTGTCTCAATTTGATTACCAAAAGCTAACAACGAAACAGCAACTTCCTCTCTTAGTTCAAGTATTTGGAGGAGTAAGTAGATTTCATCAGTCACATATTCATGGAGACATCAAAGCTAAAAATATATTTGTTTTAGACCCTCAAGACGAATATAGTAGTCATAAAGCCTTTATTGCTGACCTTGGAGGTGCAAGAAAAATAAGTGATTTCGATGAAAACTTTTTTGCGAACAAGTTTCACCTCGGCACAACCTTCACACCAGGTTATTACACTAATGACGACCATACAAAACTTGGTGAAGCTTTTAGGTCGAAAAATAGAAATGAGTGGATTCATCTACAAAAAAAGCGTGATATTTTTGCTGGAGTCTTAACCGCCTGTCATCTTTTAACAGGTATCGAGTATTGGTACTGTTCAGAAGAAACATTTCCCAAAACCATTAAGGATATTGAACAATCACTTAAACCTTTAATTAACCAAACCACCATCAACATACTCGTTCGAGCTTTAAATGAAGACCCACTGAAGAGACCAGAAATCAGCGAAATTATTGATGCTTTGCAAAAAGAAGAGAACGCCCCACCGATGGATGATTTAAAAGACCTCTTTAAACCTACATCATATGAAACCCCTGAATTTTCTAGGCCCTTCATCACAGGCGAAGCAGATGTAGAGTCATCTCTCCCCCTACAATTAATTTTTCCTTCTGAAAACCAATTAAATTTATCTTTTCTATTTTCACTAACTAATGAGAAAACACCTTCAGAGTTTCCTGACTTCCCTATCTCAAACTTGGAGTTAAATTCCAACTTGCTAGTTTAAATTACGAGACAGCCTACTCATCGACGAGCTGTAAAGACCTCCATCCCCATAGCAATAGAGCCAAGCTGAACGTCAAGTACACATACCAATAATCACTGCTCCATTGAAGAGTCAACTTCCCATCCTTTGAGAAAAGAAGTAAGACCAAACCAAATAGAAAGAAAATAGATCCTGCAAGCAGTGTGCCCATTGGAGTGATCATCTTTCGAAGCTCTTCATTGACCCCATTCACAGCCTCAGAATTTTCTGCTTTTGAAGCCTTTGACTCTTGGATGGTTTCATGATAAGGTGAGTGGTGAACCGAGTTTTCCATTGGTTCGCCACCTGGTTGATAGGGAGGCTTTGGAACCTTCTCTTCTGGACCGTCATTACTTACCCCACCGGGTATTGGTGTCGGGCTGAGATAAACCCCGCAGAAAGGACAATGTTCTTCCGTGAAACCGACTCGTCCCTCACAGTTCCAGCATAATTTTTTTTTGGTTGCATTTGTCATAATCAATATATTTATTAGGTTTTAACAAAAAGTATGAGTAAGTGGTACAATGTAGATGTACGTACCACCTCTATGTCTCGTATGTCTTATCTGCAGTTTTCTGGCAAGAGAAAATGGGTATCTAAGAAAAATACCCCAATTGAGATAACTTCACTCCAGACGCTGCACCGATCGTGATTCAAAATTTGGAATTAAGTGTGTGCTTATCGGTAAAAGAAAACCTTTATCAAGAAATGGAGATCATGTAACATAGAAAACCAATGTACCATTAAGTTTGAGGACAATGAGTATATGGCTGATACACCCAGAAAATTTGATCTTGTTGTTTTAGGAAGTGGACCCGGTGGCTATCCAGCAGCTATCAAGGCGGCGCAAATGGGAAAAAAAGTCGCTTTAGTTGAACCAAGGGAAGTTGGGGGCACCTGTCTGAACAGAGGGTGCATACCTTCTAAAGCATTGATTTCCAACGCTCTACTATGGAAAAAAGTACAGCGGGCTGAGGAATATGGGATCTCAATTGGCAACGCATCTTTTGACTTTTCTAAAATGAAGGAACGTAAAGATGACGTAGTTTCGAAGGTACGCCACAGTTTAACAGGGCTAATCGCATCAAACAATATCACCCTCATTCGAGGGTACGGCAAATTTCTCTCACCTAGAGAAATCAAAGTGAATGGTGAAGAAAATTGCATCATCCATGCCGATCAAACAATTATAGCTACCGGATCCGAGCCTCGTGACATGGCAGCCTTCCCTTTCGACCACGAGCGCATTCATGACTCAACATCCATGCTGGAAATCACAAAACTCCCCAAAAAAATCGCAATCATTGGTGGCGGAGTAATTGGCTGTGAATTTGCCTCCTTATACAACGCCTTTAATGTCGATGTCACAATTTTGGAAATGCTCGACAGCATTATCCCCATGGAATGTACCAGTATCAGTTCAGCCCTTACAAAAGCTTTCAAGAAAAAAGGAATCAAGATTCAGACATCTGTCATGGTCCAAAACGTTAAGAAGAAAGAAGATGGCGTTACAATCTCTCTTGCCGACGGAGAGACCTTGGAGGCTGATATGGCTCTTGTTTCTGTCGGGAGAACACTTAACACCGACAAAATAGGTCTCGATAAGGCAGGGGTGATCATCAAAGACAACGGAATGATTGATGTGGACTCTCACATGGAAACGAATGTTCCTGGCATTTACGCCATCGGTGATATCGCTTCAAAGTGGTGGTTAGCTCATGTCGCTTCACACCAAGGACTCGTCGCCGCTCGTTGTGCCTGCGGTGAAGATGTACAGATGCATTACAATGCCGTGCCATCAGTGATTTTCACTGAACCCGAAATCGGCACAGTCGGAATGTCTCTAAAAGAAGCTCTCGATAACGGATACAACGCAACTCTTGGAGCCTTTCCTTTTCAGGCGCTTGGAAAATCACAGGCCACCATCCAAACTGAAGGATTCGCTCAAGTCGTTATCGATCGCGAAACCGGAGAGGTCCTAGGAGCACAAGTCGTTGGACACGAAGCTGCAACGTTAGTCGCGGAGATGGGCGTTGTTATCGCCAACGAAATGACTCTCGAATGTATCACAGAAACCATCCATGCACACCCCACCATCGCAGAAGTATGGCTCGAAGCAGCACTGATGGCAAACGACACTCCTCTACATTTACCCCCAAAGAAAAAGAAAGAAAGAAAGGAAGGCTCCCCCCTTAAGTGAAACGCTATGCTCAAACAAGACTCTTTTGACACCAAGCCTAAAGTCAAGAAAAACAGACTGAACATTCTCCCCCCCAACCCGGAGGAGAAAGAAGATAAAAAAGCTGTTGGTCCCGGACGTTTTCCCTCATGGCTTCACAGGAACCTGCCAAAAGGGAAGAACTTATGGAACACTAGTGATATTCTTGAAGGAAACAGGCTGCACACCGTCTGTGAAGAAGCCAAATGCCCAAACCTTTTAGAGTGCTGGTCCAAAAAGACCGCAACATTTTTAATTATGGGGAATGAGTGCACGCGAGCATGTGGATTTTGCGATATCGACTTCAGTAAAACTCCCCGACCTCTTGAAGAGGATGAGCCTTATCGTGTTGCTGACTCCGTAAAGAGACTTGGACTCAAACATGTCGTCATTACCATGGTCGCTCGTGACGATGTTTCGGATCAAGGAGCAAGTCATATTGTTGCAGTCATAAACGAGGTCCGAAAAGAGAGACCTGACTGTACAGTTGAGGTCCTAACATCAGACTTCAATGGAGACATGTCAGCTTTAGAAACCGTCCTCGCTGTCGAACCCGAAATTTTTAACCATAATATCGAAACAGTACGTGCGTTAACGCCGCGCGTTCGCCACAAAGCGACCTACGAAAGAACGCTATCGGTGCTCCAATACGCACAGCAATACGCAGAAAAAAACGGGACATCTACACTCGTCAAATCAGGCCTGATGGTAGGACTAGGAGAAACCCCAGAACAAGTCGAAGAGACGATTAGCGACTTAAAAGAACATGGGTGTGCCGTTATCACGATCGGTCAATATTTACAAGCTAACCACAAAAAATTATTAGTCAAAGAGTTCGTCCACCCTGATATCTTTAAACGTTATGAAAATTTCGGATATGAACAGGGTGTTTCGTATATGTATAGCGGTCCTTTTGTGAGATCCAGTTATAATGCAAATCTTGTAATAGAAAAGGCTCATCAAAAAAGAGCAACGATAAACTCCACATAAGGAAAGAACATGGATGTTGAAAATTTTCCTCTCAATGATGAAACCATTCACCAAATTTTAATGCACCGCGAGATACACTTCGGTGGACAGTTCCCCTTTATGATCGAATATTATGAAGAAGGAGGTAAAGGTGTTCAAAGAGAGTTCTCTTTAGACATGATTCGACAACTGCAGCAAGTCGAGAAAAAACTTGGCCAAAATCTAGCAGCAGTAGCCTTATCTGGACCCGAAGCTGAAACAATTCGGCAAGCAAAAGAGATTTATGACCGCTTAAGTAGCCTTTATGAAAATCCATCAAAAGAAAAGCATGAAGCTACACTAATAGCTGACCTCATACTGACCGAAAATGAAGACCCCCACAGTGAAATCGAAGCAATCGTCAATGAACAAGCTGACATCGTTCCAGCTCTGATTCAACTCATTCGTTCCGAAGAACTTTATAACCCACTATTTCCTGGCTATGGGGAAGCTCCCCACCTTGCCATTCAATGCCTAGAACGTATCGGAGATGAACGCGCCATGCTCTCTTTGTTCGAGATGATCGGTAGAAATGATGTTTTTGAAGAAGAGTCTGCCCTACGAGCCCTTCAGGCAATTGGAGAACCTGCAAAAGATTTTTTAATTAAAATTGTGAATAGCCAACCCATCACGGAAGATAACGAGAGAGCAGCGATTGCTCTCATCCACTTCAAAAATGACCCCATTGTCGCAAGTACCTGCTTCCAACTCATCCTTAATCCAGAAACCCGTAAGATCACTCCTCTTTCAACATATTTAGCCCTTGCTTGTGAAGGACTTGAAAATAGGGATGAAAGAGAGCAATTTCAAAAACTACTAAGCGACCCTACGACTCCATCAATTCTTGAACCAGACCTAAAACATGTTGCAAACACTTGGAAAAAATAACTTATCGATCCCGAGCGGTATAAATTTTTCATAGCATGTAAATAGCTCTTACTTCATGATCAATCTTATCAATAGAGTATTCTTATTTAGGTGAAAAACCCATGCGCCTCAACATAGCGATGATGACTCTGTCAATCCTGGCAATTGTACCACTACAGGCATATCAGGCCGCTACAGCAATTATTCAGGAACAACTTGTCGATAATCAGAAAGAACAAATCGGTATACGATCACAACTTACAGAAGAAGAAGCTAATGAGATTATCCTTTTCTTACAAGAGCGAGAAATTTCAGCCGAAAAAAAAATCTCTTCTACAGATCAAGCCAACCGTATGTCCAATCAAATTTGGGAGGTTTTTGTTATTCCTACTGACACCGTGGAAGCAATCACTCTCCTTGATGAGGCTGGATTACCCAACAGAAGACGTAGCTCAATATTTGAAGAATTCGTTAGTAGGATCCGTGAAGGGTACACAATGACAGAACCCCACCAAATTTTAGCCAAACAAATTGAGAGTTACGTTGAAAACCAACCGGGCATTGTCAATGCAGAGGTCCTCATCAAGTGGGATAAAGACCCCTTCCAAGATGAAGAAGTTCTAAAAACTCTTCTATACATTAGGCACACTGGCTCCCTAGACGACCCTCATTCAGAATTTGCTGAGGGATTAAAAAAACACATTCTTGATAACGTCGATAATTTAGAAGAGGAACACCTCATTTTTGTTACTGAGCGTGAGGCACCATTGAATTATGAATTTCCCGACTATAATCCTTCCGATTCTCTGAATTTTTACCACTGAGATCACCAAGACTACAGAGAGAGGTCTATTTCTCATTCTTCCAATGCCATCCTTGAGAATTCTTACATTTAAGTTTATTAGTAAACCTCTATGATATTCAGACATCTCAATATAGGAAACTAGTTGAGCTTCTTTCTCTACTTTTAAGTTTCTTAAGCGAAGTTCGTAAGCTAAGCAGTTAGTACATTAGAGTCTCCTTGAAACGGAAGGAGTATATACCGATCGTGTTTCAAAATTTGGAATTTTGAATCACGATCGGTATAAACTCAATAATACTCATAATTCTTTGAGTTTTACCTTTTTTCTTATATCTGTTAGCATTTAAACCATAGGGTGTATTCGGTATACTATCAATGAAGGAACTACACTATGCTAGTAACAACCAATATTTTGCAACGCGTTAAGTTCATGAAAATATCAACGCTTCTCTTACTCCTTCTCATCCCACTTCTAAGTAGCTGCGACAGACACCGAACAATTGTCAATGGGCTTGATGAAAAAGAAGCAAACGAAATCATCGTCCTCCTCTCAACAAAAGGTGTTGATGCTGAAAAGATGAAAAGTACAACTGGACAAGGAGGAGGGGGAGCCCAAACTGTTGTCCTATGGGATGTTGCAGTCCCTGAAGAAGAGTCTACAGCAGCCATGTCTATTCTTAACAACGCAGGCCTCCCACGTCGCAAAAGTCAAAACTTACTAAACATATTTTCCAACACAGGTCTTGTCCCGACTGATATGGGTGAGAGAATTCGTTATCAAGCAGGCCTCGCAGAACAAATTGCCAGTACAATAAGGAATATAGATGGGGTTTTAGATGCCGATGTTTTAATCTCTTTTCCAAAAGAAGACCCCTTAAACCCAACAGCACCAAAAAAAGATATCACGGCTTCTGTATACGTCAAACACTCAGGAGTATTGGACGATCCCAACACGCACTTAGTCTCAAAAATCAAAAATCTGGTTACTTCCAGTGTTTCGGGATTAAAGTTTGATAATGTCACCCTTGTTCCCGATAGGGCAAGATTTACCGAGATCAGACCACAAGGACTATCTAGAAGCGATGAAGATCTACAATGGGTACGTTTGTGGACTGTTACTATAGCCAAGAATTCCATTACACAATTCCGAATTATCTTCTTCTCATTCAGCATACTCATTTTACTTTTGACTCTTTCGTTGATATGGGTTCTTTGGAAAACCTCTCCGCTGCTAAAAACCAAGGGAGGTTTCAAGGAGCTATTTCACCTAGGACCTATCGGTGGAAAAACTGCCGAGAAAAAGCAAGATGCTGAAGCTCCTGAAGAAAAAGAAAGTGAAAAACCACCGGAAGAATTCGATGAAGACGAGGACCTTTTTGGTGAGGAGTCTTTTGCCGATGAATCTGCAGACTTTGGCGGGGAAATCGACGTTTCTGAAGATGAACGTTAACAGAGAAGGAAATACGGCATAGGTATCCTCTTATGACTACCTCAACATCCAAAAAAAATATCTTTGTAAGAACCCTAATCGATCACTATCACCTAGGCGACGAACAAGAATTAATACGTTTTTGGGATTCAAAAAACTCCGTTGAAGAAATGGATAGAATAGGCAGAGTCCATGGAGAACCTAAAGACCTTCTCATAAATCCGGAAAAGGCTCTTGAAGAGATTCACTACTCTTGGATCGCTGAAGCAATGGAAAGCTTGCCAAAGTACTTGTACCCTTCGATTTTGGCATCATTCAGCAGCGCTCAAAAGCAACAGCTCTGTCGTCAATACAACATAGAAGTTGACAACCTCGATACTATTCCCGACGTTACCAAAAAATTTCTGCTTGAAAAAGTTTACCTACAGCTCGAAGATGTCAATGAAGTCTTTCCATTGTCATTTTCACCTGAATATTCCTTATCCAAGCTTTTGGAGATTGATAAAAATTTACTATTAGAATTGTTTGATTTACTTGGACTCCATGACCTAGCAATCAAAGCAAAACATATTGTCGATAAAAGAACACTTAAATACATTTACGCAAGTTTAACTCCTATACGCAAAAAGATCTTTGATGTTTTTTTGCAGCAACAGGACAAAGCTCAGCTTCCCCAAATAGATCTTTCCAACTGGTCGGGAGAGCCAAAAATACTTAAGAAAATGCTTCACAGGAGAGGGATTCTTCGTTTAAGCAATGCATTATCGGGATACAGTAAAGACTTTATGTGGCATTTCACAAGACGTCTTGACACAGGAAGAGGAAGAATCGTTTTGAGATACTATAACCAAGAAGCATCCCAACTTGTCCCGATATTGACTGAGCAAGTACAATTTATTTTAAACATGATAACCCAAAAGAGCGAATAGTGAGTAACAATTTATTTTCACTCATCCATGGTAATGAAATCCACCTTGCTCCAAAGCAAAAAATCATCCCTTCAGAACAGCTACAGACTATTCTCGATGCCAAAGGGGTACTTGAAAAAGTCCAGGAAGACGCAATCGCTTACCGAGAAGAAGTTACTCAAGAGTGCGAAGCTCTCAAAGAACAAGCACAAAAAGAGGGGTATGAAGCCGGTTTCCAAGATTGGGCGGAACATATCCTTAAGTTTCAAAAAGAAATTGGTATAATCCGACAAGAATATGTTAAAATGCTTGCTCCCGTAGCACTAAAAGCTACCCAGAAAATTGTCGGTAAAGCATTCGAACTATCTAACGACCTCATTTACCAAATTGTGGAGAACGCTTTAAAACCTGTGCTGCAACATAAGCACATCACTGTATACGTGAATCGTGAGGATGTTCAGTTTTTGGAAGAACATCGTGAAGATCTAAAATCATTATTCGAAAGCATTGAAATACTATCCATCAGAGAAAGGGAAGATGTAGCCAAAGGAGGCTGCGTTATTGAGACCGAAGGTGGAATCATCAATGCGCGCTTAGAAAACCAATGGGCGATATTAGAAAAAGCCTTTGAGAAATTATTTGAAGACTTAAATCCCAACATTGCAACGGAAGTTGGAACTCCCGTTAAAGATAGCAAACCTGAAGAAGCGGTGACGGAACAACCTTCAGAAGAACAACCAGAAAGCGTACAAGAGACTCAGTAAAGGCATCAAAATGATAAGCTGCATGAAATCGCAAAAATTCTGGCTTTCAATACTATTTGTATTACTAGCCATGCAATGCTTCCAACCACAAAAAGCCTACTCACAGCCCCCTTCACTAACAATAGAGGAAAGGGAAGCGCTCAGAGAAGAAGCTCGTGTACGTGCCGCTCAGGCTCAAGAGAAAATACAGGAGGACTTGTTTTATCCCTACTCCAACCTAGAACGTCCTACACTTATTACCCAAGCCGTTGCTTTATCTTTGATGGCCTTGAGTCCGTTCATCATCATGATTCTCACATCTTACATGAAGATTGTAATCGTATTGTCACTACTGCGTAGTGCTCTAGGAGTGCAACAAGCACCTCCAAACCAGATCATCAACGGTATCGCATTCATGCTTAGTTTATTCATCATGTACCCTACAATGCTTCAAATGTATGAAGTTTCACAAGCAGCCGTTGCGAGGATGAATGCACCAGGCTCCTTGATGGATACAGGCTCTTCGACCTATATTATCCGTATTGCTGATGAAGCCAAAGAGCCTCTCAGAGAGTTCTTGAAGATCAACTCCTCTCACAAGCACCACGCATTGTTCTACCGCATTGCATATAAGATCTTACCTGAGGACCAGCGAGAGACTTTGAAACCAGATGACTTTTTGATTCTCGTTCCCTCTTATATTACGAGTCAGCTGAAGTATGCATTCGAAATAGGTGTCTTGATCTATATACCCTTCTTCGTTATCGACCTTGTCACATCTAATATTCTCTTGGCGATGGGGATGATGATGTTATCACCAGTAACAATTTCGATGCCATTGAAACTGTTTTTACTTGTGATGTTAGATGGTTGGACCCTGCTTGTCGAAGGGTTAATCAATACGTTTAGAACTACTTAAAGGGACTAGGGGGTCTTGAAGGATGTTTCAAACACAGGTTACACAACTTGCCTATCAGGGGCTGTTGCTCATTCTCCTCTTATCAGCACCACCGATATTAATTAGTATGGTGTTTGGTTTAATGGTTGCAATTTTCCAAGCTGCAACACAAATTCAGGAGCAAACATTGTCATTTACCATTAAACTCGTAGCAGTAACGCTTACGCTGATGTTCATGGGTGCATGGTTAGGACAACAGATTCTTGGCTTTGCCACGAATATCTTTATTCACTTTCCCGAGTGGAGTCTTGCCTCCCCATAGGAAAGGATGAAAGGTGATCGATGGCTGATAATTATGCATTGTTATTTCTCAACAGCTCATGGGCGAATAACCCTCTAGGTGGGCTATCTCTCCTGCTCTTATTTCTGGGTCGCTTTTTACCGATCATCCAGCTCTCTCCATTTTTTGGCTCTCGAGTTCTTCCTCACCCCGTTAAAGTATTTCTAGGGATCATGATGTTCATCATATTCCTACCCCAACTTATAACAATTACGAAAACCCCACTAGAATTTAACTTGGTATTGATCCTCTATATGATCAAAGAAATGTTTATTGGGATCCTTATCGGAACGTTCATTAGTTTTCCTTTTATGATTGCACAAAGCGCGGGAATTATCATTGACCACCAACGTGGTGGTGCGAGTTTGATGGTGAACGACCCGACAATACAAAACCAATCGTCACCACTTGGAACAATGTTCAATATGGTGTTAATATATATATTCTTCGTCATCGATGGTCCTTGGGACTTTTTGAACGCTATATCAATTTCTTATGACCTACTACCTCCTGATCAGCTCCTCACCCCCGATTTTTTCAACCCTAAAGCTGCGACATGGGACCGGATTATACCCTTACTCAACCAAGTAATGATAATGACAACGCAGCTAGCAACTCCAGCTTTGATCGCCATTTTGATGACCGACTCATTTTTGGGTATTGCCAACCGTCTGGCACCTCAGGTGCAGATCACTTTCTTAGGAATGCCTCTTAAGTCACTCCTTGGACTAACTCTCGTTTGTTTGGGTTGGCGACTACTGGTTAAGCAAATGGTTGTAGACTCTAGATTTTGGATCAGGGAAGTCATAGAATTTGTCCAGTATTTCCAGATTGGACAAACATAAATATCTACTGATACTCAAAATCACGACCGGTATAATTTGTAACAAAACTGTAGGGAGATATCCATGATTTATCGCTTATGTCTCTTTTGTTTCACTTTGTGGCTTTCGCTTTTTCCTGCGATAGCAAAAGCTGAAATTAAAGACTGTGCGTTCAGAGAATACGATATACGCGGTCATGTGGGATCAGAAATCGATCTTGACGAAGTTTATGATCTCTCACGAGCAATTGCTTGTTACTACACTCAAAAAAATCCCGATGTGAAAACACTTGCTCTTGGAATGGATGGAAGAATCTCATCTCCGGCAATAAGTGACAAGGTTTGTTCCGGACTACTAGATAGTGGAATCGATGTTGTCTGGATAGGCCTATGTACTTCACCAATCCTCTATTATGCAAATGAATCTCTAGATGTTGATGGTGGTGTCATGATTACAGCCTCACACAACCCTAAAGGTGATAACGGTCTTAAATTATGTATGAACAATCAACCCATCTGCGGTGAAGAGCTTCAGGAAATAAAAAGGCTGTTCAAACAACGTCGATATCTTAATCCAAAAAGTCTAGGTACATTACAATCACACGACATGACCCAAAATTACACCTCCTGGTTAACTAAACATTTCAAACACCTAAAGGACAAAAACCATTCAGTGCTTTTTGATTGCGGAAATGGCGCTGCAGGAGTGGTTCTTCCACATTTAATCGAATCCCTACAATGGGACAATGCAGGACTTCTGTATTCAGAGGTAGATGGTAATTTTCCCAACAGAAACTCTGATCCAACAAAACAAGAAAACCTAAAGGGTTTAGCTGACACTCTTAGAACCACTTCCTTCGATTTTGGAATTGCGTTTGATGGAGATGGTGATCGTATGGTAGCTATGACTAAGGATGGATCTCTAGTGCCAGGTGATAAATTACTCGCTATTTTTGGAAAACAAGTCGCAAAGAACAACCCAAGAGCGGGTGTAGTTTTCGATTTATCCTGCTCCACAGGTCTTCAAGAACTTCTTTCAGCAGCCGGTGCATTGCCCATCATGGCCCCTATTGGTGCTGTCAATGTTCGAAAAAGTATGGAAAAATATCAAGCATTACTTGGTGGAGAAATTAGCTGCCACTTCTTCTTTAAGGATCGCCACTTTGGATTTGATGATGGAATCTACGCTGCTTTACGACTGGTAGAAACGATGGAAGAGTTCGGACAATCCCTCGACGAATTGATTGAGGATTTCCCTCAGAAATTCGCAACACCGACTATTCGCTTTCCTTGCAAAGAAGAACAAAAAGATATGGTTGTTTCCTATTTCAAAGAACATTTCATGAAACGAAACAATGTTTCACTAGTTACACTAGACGGCGTACGTGTCGCTTTTGAAAGAGGTTGGGGACTCATTCGTCCATCTAATACAGAGCCTAAACTTAGCCTAAGGTTTGAAGCAGATACCCCTGAAGATTTAACACTCATCAAAAAAGAGTTCTCACAAATTCTCGAAAAGTTTTTTGATGCCGAAATTATAAAGACATATATGGACTGAATAAAGGATAAGAATTTCAATGGTTCTGGTGCCAAAAACCAAATTTTGAATCACGATCGGTATACCTTTTTTCTTGTACGAGTCCGTCTCCGACCCTTTTCACTTTACAGTATGGTCCCTAGGCCTATGGTGGTAAGAAAAATGCCCCAAATTAGCTGCAGAAGACCTTGAGTCGCCCGCAGCGGATCATGTTTAAACTGCCTCGCGAAGTCTTTTGCTGTTACGTGCTTGCCGAAACCGGCAAGACCAATTCTGTCATTAGGTAGCGACTCTTCGGTATAATAGGCAATTCCTCTGTAATCGGGATCTTCCTTAAACCGGGGATGCAGTTCGCTTGTTCGATAGAGAAAACGGATCGTAGGTGTGGTAAAGCCTAGAAAAATGGCGCTAAATACCTTTTTAATTTTGTCTAATAGGGTACTATTTTCTTTGACGAGTGCACTACCGGAAAGCACAGCATGCATCTTTGGGGCGACTCTGACTGCAACCGCACCTTGAAACCCTTTTTTACCATCAACATAGGCTTCAGTATCTTTAAAGGCAAAAAAGCGATTTTTCGATCTTTGGTAGGTTCTCGCTTCTTCACTAAGGCTAAACCCGCCGGAGGTGCTTCCTCCCTTTTCCAACAGTCCGCCATTTTTCAAGATACCGATGTAATTAGGCCAGCTAGTGCCATGGCGAAGTACTTCGAATCCGCTCATCTTCGCCAAACCCTCTTCGACGTGATTCGAGACAGGCAAAGCAAGCAGATTCAACCACCAGTCGCTAACTTTGCTCACTTTCGAACAGTCATGCGAACCAGATTGTTGTTCAAGAGGGGATGAAGAATTTCCACCTGTAAC
>JBCDHL010000005.1:0-14058 GCA_038750095.1 Chlamydiota bacterium | reverse complement strand
TAGTGATGTTAAAGATTTTTTTGGTAGTGTTTATTGTAGACTCTTCAAAATAGGAATATCCATCTTTATGAAAACATTCACCGCCTCCGGTAATCATTGTCCATATCATCCTACGTACTTGCTTACCTTGGTAGTTAACTGGAGCTTCTTCTAAAAATGTATTTAGTCTCTTCTCAAAGTCATTGTAATTCTTCGTTGATGCACTTTCCCTAATTGTCTGAGCTTCTGTAGGATTCATATTTTTGTTCTCTTAGTTTGTTTTCTACGGTTTTAATTGGATAATCCGATTGATTTTAAAAACCTCAAATCATTTTGCAACTCTTTCTAATGATTATACTGAATGGAATTGGAAATTACGCTTGACAGTCATTCTTTTTGCCTTTGACTTTGTGTTCGATCTTGGTAACTTGTCTAGGGTTACCTGCGATCTCCACACTTCGTCAGAAGTAAAAAACTCTGACTATCAAGCGTAATTTTCAATCTCATTTAATATATATAAGCCTTGCTTTGTTGACAATCGTTATGTTGATCGTGATTCATGTTTTGAGCGGGTTGATGTGAGTAGAGTGTGGTTCGTTATAGAAAGAAATAGGAGTTTTTGGTAGTATGATTCTTTATTTATTATCTCAGGAGGATGATCCAATGAAGTTACTACTTTCCAAGCCAAGAGGGTTTTGCGCCGGTGTAGAAAGAGCTATCGACACAGTAGAACGTGCTTTGGAAATTTGGGGGCCTCCTATCTACGTCAAACACGAAATTGTGCACAATACTTACGTTGTTGACGGATTACGTCAAAAGGGCGCGGTTTTTATTGAAGATCTTGAAGAAGTGCCAGAGGGTGAACGTTTGATTTATTCGGCTCACGGCGTATCACCTCAAGTAAGAGAGCATGCAAAACGACGTAACCTAAAGGAGATTGACGCGACTTGTGGTCTTGTTACCAGGGTACACTCAGCAGTGAAAAGGTTTGCGTCACAAGGGTACCATATCGTTCTTATTGGTCACAAAGACCATGTTGAGGTGATTGGTACAGCAGGAGAAGCTCCGGATGTTACAACGATCGTCGAATCGGTTGCAGATGTGGAAAAACTATCCTTTACGAAAGATCAAAAACTGTTTTACATCACTCAAACAACATTGAGTCTCGATGATGTCAAAGATGTTACTGAAGCTTTGTCCAAGAAATACCCCGAAATTAAAACGTTGCCTAGCTCTTCCATCTGTTACGCAACAACGAATCGTCAGATGGCCCTTAGAGAAATTACTGATGTAACAGACCTTGTCCTGGTTGTTGGAGATCCGTTGAGTTCAAACTCAAACAGGCTGACTGAGGTAGCAGCTAATAGGAATGTCACCTCATACCTCATCAATAATGAAGAGGAAATTGATCCAAAGTGGCTTGATGGTGTCAAGACGATTGGTTTAACAGCTGGCGCCTCGACACCTGAAGATATTGTACAAAGATGCATAAAGCGCTTAATCGACTTAGGTGTCGAAGAGGTAGAAGATATCGTTTACACCCAAGAGGATGTTGTTTTCCAACTGCCAAAATCCGTTGTAAATGCTACATTTGCACCGTCTGCATAGGAAAAAATATGAAGAAATTATGGGTAATCTTCGGTGTTTTATCGACAAGTTCTTTTTTTACAAACCTGTCGGGTCAAGTTCATAGCCTTGCTGTAAAAGATTTTTCTTACAGTCTTGGTTATACCTATCGGGAAGATCAACTTAACTGGAATATTGCCGGTGCAAATGATGTTCCCAATATTCTCTCAGAACTGAAATGGGATGATTTACGTATTAATCAGGTGACTTTTGCTGCCACACTGACCACGTGCTCTCATCTGTACTTTCGCGGTTATGCTGACTACGGCCGTATTTTTCATGGAAAAAATCGCGATTCGGACTACATTGCAAGTGATCGTCAGGAGGAGTTTTCTAGGGCTTTGGCCGAAGCTGGTAGAGGTGAAGTGTTTGATTTGTCAGCCGGAATTGGCTATCAGTGGTCTTGGAAATGTGATAAGTGGCGGTTGGCGCCTCTCGTTGGTCTTTCATGGCAGGAGCAGCACCTGCGAATGTTTGATGGGCGACAAGTAATCCCTATTGTCGAGCCTATAAATGACCTACACAGTTCTTATAAAACGCGCTGGTGGGGTCCTTGGATAGGTGTGGATTTAACAGGGCAGATCTACAGCAAGCTTTCTTTGTTTGCTTCTTTTGAATATCACTGGGTTCCCTACCAAGCAAAAGGACACTGGAACTTACGTGATGATTTTTTTAATGAGTTCAAACACTCTGCTAATGGTAGGGGGTGGCTTGCTCAAGGTGGGTTGAATTACAACATATGCGGTAACTGGTCAATGACATTTCTCACTTCTTACCAGGATTGGTATGCCAACAATGGTACACATACCATACGAGTGCTGAATGGTGATCTTGAAGCTGTTAAGGTCAAAACTCGTCTCAATGAGGTGAATTGGCGCTCTTTTCAAGTAAGTTTTTTAGTGACATATTGCTACTAATTTTGGATCATAATTGTTATAAAATTTCTTGCTTCATGGTGGGTGAATGAAGTATAATAAGAAATTCAAAATGATTGGTGAAATGTGAAAAAAAACATACGAAGAACACCTAAAAACTACGATGGTACTGCACTCACAACGCATCAACTGACCGATGTGCTTCCTCAAGTCCTTGTTAATGTTAATGATGCATACAACGAACGACCAGATCTCGTTTTGGCGGCGTGGCCAGACATTATTGGACCTAAACTAGCATCCATGACTCAAGCCGTTTCCTTGTACGAAGGTAAACTTCTGGTAAAAGTAAAAAATTCGACATTATTCAGTCTGTTGAATCAACATGATAAGCCTAAATTGCTTTTCAAGTTGAAGCAGCAATTTCCCAAACACAACATCAAAAACATTGTGTTTAAGATGGGGTGAACGTTTCAATTTTAAGGTGGTTTAACAATGGCTAATGACACTCTCAGCTCAGAGATTCCAGATGTTCAGACAGAAAAAGAGGATAAACACGTGACAGAAAACAAAAAGAATTATGATCAGAGTTCCATCACTGTCCTCGAAGGGTTACAGGCTGTTCGGGAACGCCCAGGGATGTACGTCGGTGACACAGCGAGTAATGGTCTCCATCAACTTGTTTATGAAGTCGTTGACAACTGCATTGATGAGGCAATGGCCGGATTCTGTACACATATCTGGGTAGCTCTCCATAAAGATGGTTCCTGCTCTATTGAAGATAATGGGCGGGGCATTCCTATCGGGATTCATGAAAAGCAATCAAAGGCACAAGGTCGAGAAGTTTCTGCACTCGAAGTTGTGATGACAATTCTCCACGCGGGTGGTAAATTTGACAAAGATACCTATAAAGTTTCAGGTGGCCTACACGGTGTGGGTGTTTCTTGTGTGAATGCACTGTCAAAAAAGATGCTCGTACAGGTTTACAAAAATGAAAAAATCCACGAAATGGAATTTTCCCAAGGTAAAATGATTCAAGATCTTGCCGTGAAAGGGGAAAGCACTAAGCGCGGTACAAAGGTAACATTTTGGCCCGATGACACGGTGATGACAGTTACAGAGTTTGACTACGATATTCTAGCAAAACGACTCCGCGAACTCGCATTTCTTAATAAAGGTATCAACATCTACTTTCACGATGAAAGGGCAGAGGATAAAGATGATGTCAATTTCTGTTACAGTGGAGGACTCGCCTCTTTTGTTTCCTATCTCAACGAAACCAAAGAGCCTCTTTTTCAAGAACCTGTTTATATCCATGGAACGCGAGAAGGCGACGATGGACCTATCGAAGTCGAAATCGCCATGCAGTGGAATGACACTTTCAACGAGACGATCTTTTCTTTTGTTAACAATATCGCTACTAAGTTTGGCGGAACTCATCTTACAGGGTTCTCTACTGCATTGACACGTGTGCTCAACAATTACATAAAAAACAATAACCTCCTAAAAAGCGATAAAGTCTCCATTACTGGAGATGATATGCGAGAGGGGTTGACAGCGGTCGTTTCGGTCAAAGTTGCTAACCCGCAATTCGAGGGGCAGACAAAACAGCGCCTGGGTAATAGTGATGTGGCTTCTGTTGTTCAACAGATTGTGGGAGAAGAGCTTAATGTTTATCTAGAGGAGCACCCTCAAATTGCCAGAGGCGTTGCCGAGAAAGCTGCTCTTGCCGCGAAAGCTCGTGAAGCTGCAAAAAAAGCTCGTGAGCTTACACTAAGAAAATCGGCTCTTGATAGTGCTCGTTTGCCTGGTAAGCTGACAGATTGCCAAGAGAAAAATCCTGAGTTTTGTGAAATCTATATTGTTGAGGGAGACTCTGCGGGAGGATCAGCAAAATCAGGTCGTGATCGTCGTTTCCAAGCGATTCTTCCTATCCGTGGTAAAATTCTCAATGTCGAGAAAGCACGACTAGACAAAGTGCTCAGAAACCAAGAGGTCGGTAAAATGATCGCTGCACTGGGGTGTGGAATCGGTAAAGATGGCTTTACTCTAGAAAAATTGCGCTACCACAAAATTATCATTATGACTGACGCCGACGTCGATGGATCGCACATTCGGACACTTCTGCTTACTTTTTTCTATAGAAATATGCCCGCCCTGATTGAGAACAACTTTATCTACATCGCTCAACCCCCGTTGTACAAAGTCACTCGTAAGAAAAAAGGCCAGTATATTCACTCAGAAAAAGAGATGGATGACTACCTCATGCACCTCGGTGTTAGCGATATCAATATGCGACACGTACAGCAGGATAAGCTGCTAGAGGGTAGTGATATGCAGCCACTCGTGGACCTAATTCTTGAAACAGAATCTCTTGTTGGTCGTATTGAGCGAAAAGGGATCACTTTTAGGGAATTCATAGGAATGCGTAACGAAGCAGGTCTCTTGCCTCAATTTCAGATTGAATTGGTCGATGGCTTAAAATTTGTTTATTCTACGGACGAGTTTGAGCAGCTCCGTAAAGATGATGAGGAAGTACAAAAGCGCCGTCACGAAGAGACTCTCGCATCAATCCCTGAAGAAGAGCAAACCGAAGAAATAAAAACCTTCCGTCCCAAAAGACTGCACTTTATTGAACTTTTTGAGGAAGATTCGTATAACACTCTAATCCAGAAACTGGAATCGTTTGGATTCACTCTCAATGACTATTTAACAGCAACACGTGAACTGATTGATGTCATTGAAGATGACGGGACTAAGCATACATTCAGTACGCTGTACGAAGTGATTCAATTCGTTCGTAAAAATGGACGTAAAGGAGTTGAGATCCAGCGTTTTAAAGGTTTGGGTGAAATGAACGCCGATCAGCTATGGGAAACGACGATGGATCCTGAGGTTCGTACACTTGTTCAGGTCAGCTTGAACGACGCCATCGCTGCAGATCAGATGTTCAGTATGCTGATGGGTGAAGAGGTTCCACCGCGAAGGAAATTTATCGAAACACACGCACTATCAGTAGAAAATCTCGATATTTAACAGATCAATAACAAAACACAATTAGAGACTTAGGGGAGAACATCCATGTCGTATACGGAGAATGAAAAGATCGTCACTAGAAATGTCGAAGACGAGATGAAGGAAAGTTACCTTCGCTACTCGATGTCTGTGATTATCTCAAGGGCACTGCCAGATGTTCGCGATGGACTAAAACCATCACAGCGACGTATCCTCTTTGCAATGCGTCAGCTTAACCTAGGGCCGAGCTCCAAACACCGTAAATGCGCCAAGATTTCTGGTGACACATCCGGGGACTACCACCCGCACGGTGAACAGGTTATCTACCCAACACTTGTCCGAATGGCACAAAACTGGGTGATGCGCTACAGTCTCGTAGATGGCCAGGGGAACTTTGGGTCGATTGACGGGGACCCTCCTGCCGCCATGCGTTATACAGAAGCTCGTATGACTCATGCTGCTGTTCAGCTCATGGAAGATCTCGATAAAGATACTGTTGAACTCATTCCTAACTATGACGAAACGAAAAAAGAACCTGTTGTATTTCCCGCGAAATTTCCTAACCTTCTTTGTAATGGGTCTTCAGGGATTGCCGTTGGAATGGCTACCAACATTCCCCCTCACAACCTAAAGGAACTCATCGCAGCTACAGTGATCGTCCTAGATGATTCTCAAGCATCCATTGAAGATATCATGCAAGTGATGCCTGGGCCAGATTTTCCTACGGGAGGCATGATTTGTGGGGTGCGTGGAATTAAAGAGGCTTATCATACTGGTCGTGGTAAATTGACATTGCGTGCTGTGATTAGAGTTGAGCAAATGGATTCGAATGTTGACAGAGAGCGAATTGTCATCGATGAAATTCCTTACAACGTTAACAAATCGAGACTGATTGAACATATCGCCGACTTGGTGAACAACAAGCAAATTACTGGTATTTCAGACATCCGTGATGAGTCTGACAAAGATGGTATGCGTATTGCAATCGACCTTAAGAAGGGCGAGATTTCCGATGTCATCATCAATCAGCTTTACAAGTTCAGTGATCTACAGGTCACTTTTGGTTGTAACATGTTGGCTCTCGATAAAGGGTTGCCAAGAACAATGAATATTAAACAGTTCATTGGTGCTTGGATCGATCACCGTATCGAGGTCGTTCGCAGACGTACTCGCTATGAACTGAGAAAAGCAGAAGCTCGCGCCCATATCCTTGAAGGATACCTTCGTGCAATAGATAACTTAGACGATGTTGTTAAAATCATCCGCGCGAGTGAAAACCGTGATGAAGCACGTGTAGAATTGATCAAACGTTACGATTTTTCCCAAAAGCAAGCCAATGCTGTACTCGACTTGAGACTTTATCAGCTCACGGGACTGGAAAGAGACAAAATCCAGAATGAATATGATGAGCTTCTTAAGAAAATCGAACACTACAAAGCGATTCTTGCTAGTGAGCAGATGGTTAAAGACATCATCAAAAATGAACTGGAAGATATTTCCAAAAACCATCGCTCCACAAGACAGACCCAGATTGTTCCTGCCGAGTCGGATGTGAATATGGAAGACCTTATCGCAAACGAAGAGGTCTTCATCACAATCTCTCAGGACGACTACATCAAACGTATGCCGCTCGATACATTCAGAGAACAAAGACGTGGTGGCCAGGGTGTTTCTGGCATTAATCTGAGAAAAGATGATGAAGGGATCAAAGGCCTATACGTCGCATCGACACATGATTATCTTCTTATCTTCACCAACTATGGTCGTGTCTATTGGATTAAAGTCTGGCAGATCCCTGAATCTAGCCGAAAATCGAAAGGTAAAGCTCTGATTAACCTTCTCGAAGATTTACGTGAAGGTGAAGAAATCGCCACAATTCTAAGAACCCCAGGTTTCGAAGAAGAAGCTGGAATCATGATGGCTACAAAGAACGGGATCGTCAAGAAAACCGATCTCAATGCATTTAGCAACCCGCGAAGAAAAGGTATATGGGCTCTTCAGATTGATGAAGGTGATGAACTGATTGGTGCTCGTCTCGTTAGAGAAGGTCAGCAGGTGATGCTCTTTACAGCCAACGGTATGGCTGTTCGTTTTGATGAAGCAAAAGTTCGTCCAATGGGCCGCATGGCTCGTGGTGTCAAAGGTGCTTCTCTTCGTGGAGAAGGTGATAAAGTGATTGGTATGGAAGCTGTTAATGGCGATGAAAGCGTTTTGATTGTTTGTGAAAATGGTTTTGGTAAGCGATCGAATGTTGATGACTTTAGACAAACGAACCGTGGTGGTGTCGGAGTGAAATCTATTATTACCTCAGACAGAAACGGCAAAGTTGTCGGTTCACGTACTGTAACGGATACAGATGGTATCGTCATGATGTCAGCAAATGGACAAACGGTACGTATCTCCATGAAGGATGTTCGTGTGATGGGTAGAAACACACAGGGTGTCCGTCTCGCTAATGTAAAAGATGGTGACCACCTTGTCGTTGTACAAAAACTAGAGGGCGCTGACCAAGATGACGAAGATTTAGAAGGAGCTGAAAGTGTAGAAACAGCTGCCGTTCCTGAAGAGGCACCTGCACAACCTGAAGAATCATGAGTGATAAAAAACATCGTCCTCTCTTCGTCACTCTAGAAGGTGGTGAGGGGACCGGTAAATCAACAGTCATACAGCGCTTATCGGATGATCTTCGTAAGATGGGGTATCAGGTTCTAGCGACGCGTGAACCGGGTGGTTCAAAGCTAGGGGAGCAAATACGTATCTGGCTTCTTCACCAAGCTCCAAATGTCAAGGTTGGAGACTATGCCGAGCTACTCCTTTTTCTCGCAGCAAGGACGCAACACCTGGAAGAAATTATCTTGCCAGCCCTTGAGAAAGGGATGGTTGTTCTTTGTGATCGCTTCAATGACTCAAGCATAGCTTACCAGGGTGCCGCCAGGGGATTAGGAGTCGAAGAGGTAGAGAAACAATGTGAGCTCGCTTGTCGTGGAGTGGCCCCGGATATGACTCTGTTCATGGATGTCGATCCTAAAATCGGGCTTGAGCGTACGCGCAAGACCGTAAAGGCCTCAGCCTCTGAGGGAGAAGTGGATCGTATTGAGTCAGAAGAGCTGCACTTTCACGAAAAAGTGTTACATGCGATGAGAGACTTGGCTAAGAAATATCCCGAAAGAATTAAAACAATCGATGCAGCACAGCCTCTTGAATCTATGTACGCAGATTGTTTAGAGCAGGTTCTTGCCGTACTGAAAACATAAAAATGGTACAATGTAGCCATGTTTGAAAATATTGTCGGAAATGATCACATAAAAGAGTACCTTAACCGGATGGTTGAAACCCAATCTATTGGAAACTCTCTAATGTTTGCCGGTCCAGATGGCATTGGGAAAAGCCTTTTCGCCGTAGAACTTGCCAAACTGATCATTTGTCAGGACGATCCACATGGAGTGCATAGACATAAAATTGAAACGGGAAATCATCCAGATATTCGCCACTTTCGTCCTGAAGGTAAATCGGGAATCCACAGTATCGAATCCATGAGGCAGTTCAGTGAAGATGTATACCTTCATCCATATGAAGCTAAATGGAAAGTTTATATCATTCATGACGCTCATCGGATGATGACCTATAGCGCTAATGCTCTTCTTAAGACATTCGAAGAACCATCCAAGCAGAGCGTCATTATTCTTCTTACACATGCCCCTGAAGCTTTACTTCCTACCGTCCTCTCTCGTTGTCGTACATTGCACTTTCACCGTGTAACTGATCGCGAGATCGCAATGTTTCTTACAGACAATCACCACTGCCCTACTGATGAGGCTCGCCGATATGCAGAGATGTCGCATGGTTCAATAAGCAAGGCTTTAGAGCTCATGCATGATGGTGGTGATCCGCTACGTGAGCGTCTCTTGAGCTTTTTAGCAAAGGGGCGTGTGAGCACCTACTCAGAGCTCACTGACTTTGTAAAAGAGATGAGTGCACAAATTGATCTTTCAAAAAAGGAAGCAGAGACAGAAATTAAGCAAGAGCTACTTGCAGGAGCCTCAATGGATGATATGTCTGCAACACAAAAGAATACGATCAACAAAGAAGTTGAGGGAGCTGTTGCTATGCGGCAGTTGCATGGAGCTCATGAACTTCTCGATATCGTCCTTTCATGGTATCGCGATGTGCAGTTGTTATACTTAGGTGGGGACAACCGGTATATCATCAATAAAGACTACGAACCGGCGATGCAGGAGATGGTCATTAAGGAAGAACCCTTGGCTCTAGAAGAGGTGCAGGAAATGATCAAAAATGTACGGACATCACTAGCGCGTTCTACTTCTCTCTCTCTCTGCCTAGAGAATCTGTTTCTCAAACTAAACTTTTTATGATATAATAATATTCTAAAAATCATTATCAGGAGTAACACATGACAGAAAAAAAAGCAAAAGTCGTCATTATAGGGTCTGGACCTGCCGGTTATACAGCAGCAATTTACGCCGCAAGAGCAAATCTTGAACCCGTACTTTTTGAAGGTTTTTTTTCCGGACCAGCCGGCGGCCAATTGATGACTACTACAGATGTAGAAAATTTTCCTGGCTTCCCAGAGGGAGTTACCGGTCCGATTCTTATGGAGCATTTTCGTAAACAAGCATCAAAATTTGGGACTATTTTGATTGCAGACGATGTGATCGAAGTAGATTTCAATCAGCAACCATATGTTGTCAGAGGAAAAAATAATGAAATCATAGCTGATAGCGTCATTATTTCTACCGGTGCCACAGCAAAACGGTTGGATATCCCAGGAACACGTGATGGAGAACTGTGGCAAAAAGGAGTGACGGCATGTGCCGTGTGTGACGGGGCAATGCCTATTTTCCGTGAGAAAGACTTGTACGTCATTGGTGGAGGTGACTCAGCTGTTGAAGAAGCGACATTCCTCACAAAATTTGGAAAGAAGGTTTATCTTGTGCACAGACGTGATGAGTTGAGAGCATCGAAGATTATGCAGCAACGTGCATTTGACCACCCAAAAGTAGAGGTGATTTGGGATTCCATCATCACCTGTGTCGATGGTGAAAGTGTTGTTGAAAAAGTTCACATAAAAAATGTAAAAACTGGTGAAGAATCAATCCGTGATGCTGGAGGTGTCTTTTTCGCAGTTGGTCACGAACCGAACACCAATTTCCTTCGAGGTAGTATTGACCTTCACGATTCAGGATATATCAAAGTCGAATGTGGGACAACACGAACTTCTAAAGAGTTAGTCTTTGCGTGTGGTGATGTGATGGATCACGTTTACCGCCAAGCAATCACAGCAGCAGGAACTGGCTGTATGGCCGCAATAGAAGCAGAAAGGGATTTAGTAGCGAAAGGGTTAGCAGATTGATGCGATCCCTTCTTCTTATTCCTTTACTGCTAACTTCATCATGGCTATCGGGAACAGACCTGAAGCCATGGTTTCCTCGTTATCTTGAATTTCAATCAACATTTACCTATTTGCACCAACAGTATTGTGATGTAAACGAAGGAACACGTACCATTTACTGGAAGTCCAAAGATGACTTCTATACAGCAGGATTAGAGCTCGCATACGATGATTATTGTGGTGAGCTCGAATGTACCTTTTCCAGTACAAGGCGTCATCACCTTGGACCTGACAATATTAAGGCGACGCTTCGCTATCAAATCCTTGACGATATCATTGGTGATCCTGTAAGTCTTGTCGCCGGTGTAACCGTTGCTCAAGTCTTTTCATTGTCTCTCAAAGATATCAGTACCTTTCACCATGGCAACCTCGAAGGTGAATTTCACCTATCGATAGGGAAAGAGTGTCCCTGTTATGATACCTGGAGATCGAGGTGGTGGTCTGTTGCAGGTATCGGGCTTGGTGACCATGGATCACCCTGGCTTCACGGAGAGTTTGCTTGGGAGTATAATTGGTTCGATCGCCAACGCGTACGAATCTATGCATTGGGTATTTACGGTTTAGGAGATGAGAATCTTGATGTGTTTTTGTTTGATGGATATGGCCCTATCATGCATCAATCCATAGACTTTGGGTCCATGTACCGCTATACCTTTACATGTGATGGTTCTTTAAGCATTGGATATGCACACCGGCTGCACGCTAGGAATTGCCCTTCTCATGCAAACATTTACTATATCTCTTACCACTATCCATTCGGGCTTTAACTTATAGCCAAACAAGTTGAAGATTTGGTAAAATACAAGTTTTGAATCACGATCCGTGTGCCTCCTCGTAACAAAAGTATCGGCTACATTGGAGAACTTCAGTTAAGGTAACGACTTTTGTTACTCCATCGTTGTTTTTTACCCATTGACTCCCAACTTTTTGATAGAACCAATGATGCCCATTATCCCCATCGCCTCCGTATGCGCTTGTGGTACCTAAACAGTACAACTTTTCTTCACCTTGTTGGTTTTTTAATCTGATTGTTTCAGCAATAACTTCGGCTCTATTGACTTGCATCTGTGGTAGGTCTACAAAAATAACAGGTGGGAGTGACACAAAAGTGCATTTTTCATGATAGTCTTGCGTGAGGGCTTTATGTTGTACTCCATCAGATATCCACCTCACCAATCGAGGGGTGTTTGTTTGAAGCCCAGTACTCGTCATAGTATCTAGTTGCTTTTGGAAGCTCCAATCAAGATACGCGTTTACTGTCAGAAATGCTGTTTGGCCCAGCTCTGTTTTTTTGCTGACCCATGATTCTGGGATTAACTCTACTCCATCATTTTCTCCTTTCCATGTATTGAGGGTTTTTTTCGCTTCGGCTATCAGGATTTCCAGGTTGTTTGTGTTCATTTCGAGTATCTCTTGTAGTTTTTCAACGTCTTTTAGGTTGATAGCTAGCTCACAATCTTTAATCCTCGAATTTAAATCTGTTGCAGAGTTCACCCGCAACGAGTGTTCTTGATGGATAGTAATGAGGCTTTCTTTTCCTAAAAAACGATAAAGGGAGTGAATTGCCTCCATCGGATCTCCTTGGTTTCTGAGCCCTGGTATAGGATAGCTTTCAGTGAGGGTGTCACAAGTACTCATCTGTGTAAGCAGCTGCCAAACCTGTTGAGCTAGTATTTTTCTTTGTTCGGCTTGACTAGATAGAGTCTTATTTAACTTAACTAATTTGCCGAGATATAATTGTATCTGCTCTGCAAGATCTTGGTGTTGGCTTGTTTTTCCTTCAAGGTTCAGTGCATATATTGGGTTTCCATTATGACCGAGTTGAAAGATCGTGCTGAGGGTTGGGCTAGCTGTTAGTATTCCGAGAACAGAATTTAACCAACAACTATTACCAAATTGTCCAATTCCATGTTGCCTTATCATCTCGGTTTCTTCGGGCTGTACTTCCATGGATGAAGAAGGGTTTTTCCTCAAAGAAACCTTCTCAACGAATTCAGTAACAAAATCTAAATCAAAGTTGTTCATTAGGTCATCAATGATAGCCTTACTAGTCTCCACTTTCTTTTCGAACTCTTCTATAGTACATTTTGAAAGAAATTGCTTAGATATTGTACGCTCTACTTCACTTTGGATGACTTTTGCCCATTCATCGAGGTGCACATTCATATCTTGTAAAGGGTTGAGTAGAAAAGTACTCAAAGAATCCTTGCAATTCCTAGATATATTGCGGTGTGTTTGAGCCTTCAGCTTAGTTCCATCAATCGTAAACTGTGGAAGAACAGTATCTCGTGTACCTTTATATCCGATACGTGTGTGACGCCTCACAGCTTGTTCTTCTTCAGAGTTTGTCCACAACCATGCAAGGAGGTAGAGTTTTTCCGAATTAGGCAGATCGACTCCTACTCCGCCTGTTTTGGTTGTCATGATGAGTACCTTTGATTTCTCATCAGAAGAACCGGTCTTGAATGAACGTATTGTTTCACTGTTGTTGCTGGTATCACCACTGATATAACTCACCGTAACAGTTTCGGAAAGTTGCGCCTCCAAACTCAATTTGATTGCTTCACCAATAAGTTTATGTTCGACCATAATAATGAGACTTTTCTTACCACTTTCTTGATCTTGTTTGATGGATTTGCATATGAATGAAAGCAGTGTCGATTCGTCAATAATTGTCTGAGATGTTTCCTTGTTTTTTAGACCATTAAATAGCTGAACTACTTCAGGAGTCCTTTTCTTAAGGTCTAAACATGAGTTTTTTAGACTATGATGAACAAGGACTTTAAATATATCTCCAGCATAATTAAGTATACATGGCTTGTCTTTAGATAGCTCGACGGCAAATTTTTGATCAATCTCACTTAAAGCATGAACTGAACCAGGAAGCACTTCGAGTTCTGGTGTTTCTAGAATTGGAGTGGGTATGCTACCGTTCCAACACTCTCTAACAATGGGTGAATTCATTGTTCGACGACCAAGAAGCTGACTCACAACTTCCTTAAAAGCATAGTGATGACCAAACGATTGTATAAATTTCAAAGCCAGCTCATTGTCCTTTAATTTTGTTTTGGTCTCGTAGATTCTCGAAATAATTTCCTTTACGACAAGTTGCGTGAGTGTTTCTAAGGCCTTTAAAGTACTTGATGAGACCCCTTC
>JBCDHL010000004.1:0-15912 GCA_038750095.1 Chlamydiota bacterium | reverse complement strand
GGATGTGTGGAGGCTGATCCCTCTGCGACTTTCCAGTGACTGTGTTGAAACTGTAAGTTTGTTCCAAGGTTTAGTGGCTGTAGCGAATTTGTTTGACTCATTTTCAATGAGATCACAACAAAACGAAACCCTTTTTTTCGATATTTTCGAAGAGGAGCAGCGTAAACTCGTTTATGAAGGAACTTTTCCTTTGCAGGATGTCTCAATATCAAAAATCCGAAATGCTAAAAAGATAGAGGTTTTTAGTGAAAGAGAAGAACATTGGGTTGAGGTCTCCCGGAATATCGTAGAACTTTTTGCCAAAAATGGCATCAAAGAAGTTTATTTACAGAAGGTTATTGACAATGATTTGTCTTATAGTTTCACTAAAAAGCTAATTCCATTCTTACAAAAAAATTATAGCAACTACGTTATTGACTATATCATAGCAATGGAACAACTGCTCGAGCCAGAATCTGGATATACTGTAGAAAAAGAGGTTAAACATACAAAAGAACTGCTTTCCAAAATTGAGATTAGTGGAGAAAGCGACAATTTTAACAATCAGATCACAAAAATAATTGAAGAATTAGTTCAAAGTAAAATTGGCAGGATGATCGTTAATAATTGGGTGTTGAGTAGTGAGGGCAAAGGTCTTGTTCCTACGATTAAAGAAGCTGTTGATGATGGTAGCTATGCGATGGAATTGGAAAATCAAGTGTTCTTGAGTTTAGATGATGATGTTGGTTGTCATTGTGATTATATTCCCGCTGGCGATACGACCTTTCCCAAGTATGTTGAATTGGGACACGAAATCTTACATTGTATTCATGGAAATTTAAGAAATGAGAATGAAGATTTATATCCGAAACGTGATGCTCGCGCAATTCAGTCCAAATTATCCAATGCTGAAGAAGAATATACAATATTGGGAATAAATAAAAATATTTATTTAAATCAAGGTGGGAATCTATTACCCGAAGATTGTGTTTCTGAAGCGGCGTTGTTTCTCGAGACTGGACTTCCTACAAGAGTGTCTCATAAATGTGATAATACTATTCGTCCAATGAATATTCACAATAAGAACCCCGGTATTGATAAAATCAAGGAAATATTTTACGAATTTATTGCAGATTATACGAAATATGCGATCGACATTACCCCAGAAAAGAGTGACGACATAAGTATTGTTGTGACATCCTTAAAAAGAGACGGTTTGCTCTATGAATATGTTGCAGATGGCTTAAAGGAAAATGAAGAGCTTATAATGGCTGCTATGATGAGTGATATAGGACTATATGAAAAGTCTAAAGTGTATGAAATGTTACCGAAAAAGATAAAAGAAAACACCGATTTAATGATTAAAGTTTTACGTCGTGAACCTCTATTGTTCAGTGATATAGATCCTTCTCATAAGGATTACTACAAATTAGCTGTGGCAGCTTTACATGCAGGTCACAGTTATGATAACTTTCCAGATGCAATACAAAACCTGTATGAATTCAAAATCGAAGCAGTTAGAAACCCTTACAATATTTTCAACATTAAGCTTATGGATCCAAAAGATCTGGCAGACCCAAAACTGGCTCTTGAGGCCGTTATTTACGATGATAAAGCTTATGATTTTATTGCGATTGATTTAAGAAATGTTAGAGAATTTCTTATGAAGGGAGTTTCAAGAAATGCTCACCTTTTAAATAGAATATTTCGCTTTAATCCTGAGCTAAAAAAAGATCGTCAATTAATATTGGCTGCAGCTCATGATAAAAAGGTGGAATTTTATATGGGTCCGAGAGAGCTGTTAGTTGATAAATCATTTTTAATTGAAATGGCAAGCATTCACCCACTTTTAACTTTGAAATCGATACCAAGCTCTTTAGTACTAGATAGAGAGTTTGCTCAAAACCTTGTTAACACTATTAGGGAAGTTGAACCTGGATTTAATTTCAGACGAAAGGGACTGAAGTGGTTTGTCACCCGTATGAAATATTTGGATATCGATTTATTCACTTCTGGTCGCTCATGAATGTTTTGCTATTAATGGTGGTAACCACCTGCTTCTTCTTCTGTCAGTGTTTTTGTGACGGGGTTGTCTTTAAAGTAATCGAGACAGTGTTGAATATGACCAACGATTGCATCGCCTAGGTCTTTGCTGACCCCGTGATTGACCAAGATACTCAGGCAATATACCCGTTTCTTTGTGGAGACATCACTATCTCGTTCCCCTTGTCATCTGCGAGTGACCATTCGCCTTCTCCTGTCGGAACCCAGATGAATCGAGCAGTTCCAAGAATGCCGAACTCTTCATTGCAGCTACGTTTGAGGAATATGGATGGAGTAGTTTTGTTCTTGATTTCAACGCAAGAGGAATGGTAACATCCTCCATTCTTAACCATAATATTAAGGAGAAACAATGTTTATTTCTTCATTTAGACCTTGCTTACGTTTACCCGTTGTTGCGTTGTCGGGACAGCAAGTAGCACCTAAATTTTGTACAATGAGTACTGATCAAAAAACTAATCAACAGATTGTGCATTTGCAAACACAAGTTAAAGCTCTGAAAAGTGAGCTTAAAGAAAACAAGAACATACACAGAGATAATGAAATAGCTTTGTATAATGAGATACAGAATGAGAAAGAAGAGGGTTTTATGAAAAGGTACCAACTGGTTACTTTAGGCTTCTTTTTGTTTCTCACTTGGAATCTGGGTAGTAGAAATCAAAATTCAAATCAACGTTCTAGTGATCTTCCTTCATAGTGGTAAGCTCAACAGTCATGTTGCCACCGTCACTTCTTTGGTTAAAAGTCGGCTGTGATTTGTACGGTGTGCAACAAAATGACCATTGAGTCTTAAGGAATAAATCTTCTTTATTTTTTTTATAGATTTTCCGTTCTTGTCGTCATTGACAATACTACCTTTCTCGAAAACTGCAATCGCTTTCTCTAGGGCTTCTTCGGTCAAATGGACTAAAGTAAAGCCTCGGGTTTAATAGACGGTGTTTTTAGCTCTTCAACCACATCTTCGGAAATCTGAAGGAGAGTTCATTTTGGAACATATTAACATAAGGCTTTCGCATTCGTAATGCGGAGATCGGGTGGTGGATTCCCTTTCTAGGCATGGCTTCTTCTAATGGTGGTAACCACCTGCTTCTTCTTCAGTCAGTGCTTTTGTGACGGGGTTCTCTTTAAAGTAATCGAGACAGTGTTGAATGTCGCGAACAAGTGCATCGCCTAGGTCTTTACTGACTCCATGACGAACCAGGATACGCATCACAACTAAATCTTGACGGTCAGCTGGCATAGCATAGGCTGCAATTTGCCATCCACGACTGCGGATTCGATCCGATAAATCGAAAAGTGTGAATCCATGGTCAACTCCTTCTTTCAATGACCACGATACAGCGGGGATTCCTCCTCGGCCATTATAAATAATCTCAAATGGCCCCATCCCAGCAAGGCGATCTGCAATATAATTCGCTGTTTCGTAGCAGGCGTGATGAATCTTTCGATATCCTTCTCTGCCCAGGCGTAAGAAATTATAATACTGAGCAACGATTTGTCCTCCTGGGCGTGAAAAGTTTAGAGCAAACGTGGGCATGTTGCCTCCGAGATAGTTTACCCAAAAAATTAAATCATCAGGTAATTCTTTACAGTCTCGCCAAACGACCCAACCGACTCCAAGTGGTGAGAGTCCAAATTTGTGTCCCGATGTGTTGATCGACTTCACTCTATCCAGTCGAAAATCCCATTCTAGGTCAGGTTCTACAAAAGGAGCGATAAAACCACCACTGGCAGCGTCAACATGAACGGGGATATCCAGTCCTGTTTCATTTTGTAATCTATCAAGCGCTTCACAAACGGCTTTGACTGGTTCATACTGGCAGGTAAAGGTCACACCAAGGGTAGGAACAACACCGATGGTGTTTTCATCACACCTTTTCACAGCTTCTTCAGGACTCATGATGAGGCGATCTTTTTCCATAGGAATTTCACGTATCTCTACATCCCAATATCTAGCAAACTTATGCCAGCAAACCTGTACGGGTCCCGTGATGATATTGGGTTTATCTGTTGGTCTCCCTCTTGCCTTCATTTTTTCACGCCATTTCCATTTCAACGCCATCCCACCGAGCATTGCAGCTTCACTAGAGCCTGTTGTGGAACATCCCATCGTATTTTTTGAATCGTGTGAATTCCAAAGATCGGCGAGCATATGGACACAACGGGACTCGATTTCTGCTGTTTGTGGGTACTCATCTTTATCGATCATATTCTTATCGATACATTCGTCTAGAAGGCGATGGACCTCTGGTTCAACCCATGTTTGACAAAACGTGGCCAGATTTTGCCTGGAATTGCCATCTAACATTAACTCGTCGTGAACGATAGCATAAGCATGACGTGGGTTACACTCATGTTCCGGCATTTTATATTTAGGAACAGATACCGAGAGGTCACTAGATGCATAAAGATCGTCAGAAAGCTTTTCTCGTACTTTGTCTTTTTCATGTAATGGCATAATACCTCGAACCTTTATAAATTAACCTTTGCATAGAAGGCTTCTTGAGTTTTCCCCATTGATAACGGATTATCGATATAACGACAAAATATATTTTTTTTTATGATTGCAAAAGCTTGAGGATGTTGACATGATGGATGATCAGGAAATTGATTGGAGGCTTAGATGAGCAACAGAATTCTAGTTGTAGGTGGTACACATGGTATCGGTCGTGTACTAAAAGATCTTTTAGTAGAACAAGGAGATGAGGTAATCACGATTGCTAGAAGTGAAGGAGTTTCATTTCAATGCGATGTTGTTAATTTCGATCAGGAATTGCCTAACATAGAAGGACCTCTTCATGGTCTTGTTTACTGCCCTGGAACAGTAGATTTAAAGCCTTTTGGTCAACTGTCCCTAGAGGATTTCAAAAGGGACTGGGAGGTCAACGCACTAGGAGCTTTTCGATTGTTGCAAAATTATCTGCCTCAAATAAAACAAGCAGATTTCTCCTCTATCGTTCTATTCAGTACTGTAGCTGTTAAGGTGGGAATGCCTTTTCACTCCAGTATATCTGCAGCAAAAGGCGCTGTTGAAGGGATGACTCGATCACTCGCAGCTGAGCTTGCACCGAAAATTCGTGTGAACGCAATAGCCCCTTCACTCACTGATACCCCACTAGTTGAGGGACTTTTATCTTCAGACGCAAAGCGTCAAGCATTGGGTAAGCGGCACCCGCTAGACAGAGTTGGAAATCCTGAAGATATCGCAAAAGCGGCAGCTTTTCTTTTATCAGAAGACTCTTCTTGGGTAACTGGTCAGGTGATAGGTATCGACGGTGGGATGTCTACTCTGAAAGTTTAAAAAAAGAGCTTACTAGTAGGGGTAGTCAAAAACTCATTATTGAACTAGACTGCGGCTAGTGGTAATAAGCCTAAAGGTCGATGTCATGGTAAAAACTGTTGCTATCGTTGGGGGTGGGCTTGCTGGTATGTCAGCGGCTTACGCCTTTAATCACCGGAAATATAGAACTCTTATTTTCGAAAAAAATCACTATCTTGGTGGTCGAGTACAGACAGAATTCATCGACGGCTATACTTTAGATGTCGGCTACCAGGTATTGCTTAGTAGCTATCCAGAAATTAGTCTAAAATGGCAGCGTGCCCTGAAATTACGCTCTTATGAGTCAGGGGCACACGTCAAAATTGACGATCAGTGGCGTCTTGTTCCCAACCCACTCATGAACCCTTTATCAATGTTTAAAGCCCCCAAAGGTAACCTTAAAGGTTTAATCTCGCTCGTATTGAATCGGCAAAAGGTTCAGTCTCCAAATGAAACGACTGAGGAATATATCAAACGATTAAATATTGATAGTGATTGGATCGATCAATTTATCAAGCCATTTATGCGGGGGGTCTTTTTAGAAAAGGGTTTGGAGACTAGAGCGGACCGTTTTATCGAGTTAATGAACTACTTTATCAAAGGCCATGCTTGCTTACCTCGTGGTGGAATGAAAGAAATTCCTCGGTGGTTAGAAAATCAAATTCCAAATACCCAGTTGTATAAGGGTACGAAAGTGGTAGAGTGTAATGAAGGTTCAGTAATGCTCAGTTGCGGAAAGAAATACACTGCAGATGCTGTTATTATTGCTTTGCCCCTACCAGAACTAAAGTTAGTGGTCGACGAAATTCCAGAAGTGCATAGCTGCTCTACGTCTTGCGACTATTTTTGCGTAGAAAAAAAGCGGGTAAAGGCTGACAGATACCTTTGGTTGGATGGACAACCCGATGCTGTGGTCAACAATTTTAGTTTTCCTAGTAGGATTCAGCGAAGCTATGCACCACGGGGAATGCACCTTTTGTCTGCAACGGCGATAACCCCTAACATCCCTTCTTATGATGAGGTGCGTGAATACCTCGCTGAACAATTTGACCTAAAATTAAACTGGTTGTCTTTTATCAAGCGCTTTCACGTTTCTCATGCCTTGCCATCACAGATCAATACGCCACCTATGAAATCCATTAGGCATAAAGGAGTCTTTTTAGCAGGCGAAGCTGTGAGTTCACCTTCGATTAATGACGCTGTTGCATCAGGAAAGGCGGCAGCCAAAGCGGTAATCGAGAGTCTAGGGTGATTGGTGGTGTTTTTTATGAAGCGTCGATGTAATGACAATTGAAAGGATTCCTGAAATAATAACCGGCACAAAGATAACCCCCGTAATCGCTTCTAAGATCGCAAGGCTCCTGGCCGCTGGGTGCAGAGGGGTGATGTCGCCGTATCCCAAGGTTGTCAGGGTCGTGAACGAATAGTAAATGAAGTCTGACCAACTTAGTATGTTTTCAACATTACTAGGATCATCAGTGACAAATGATCCCGGTTTGAAAATCTCAATTCCCTGAAATGCAATCGTCCATGTAAGACCTATTAATATATACACAGATGCTCCGCCAAACACTTGGTCCATACTAAATTCATTTGACTTGAGTAAAAATCGTATGGTCATCCAAATTGCATAAAGGTACATCGCTAAAATACTTCCTAAAATAACCAAGCTGTTGTTACTCATATCCTCCACCCAAAAACAGACGAGAGCTGGGAGCCCAAAAATCAGACCTAAGGTAAAATAGCGTTTTGTCGGACTAACAGTGTAGATGATGATTAAGATAACAGCTGAGTTTAATAGAAGCAGAGGTTGAGGATGGTGATGGAGTGTATATTCCGGGTCGAGATAGGGAAAAAGAATCAGCATGATAATTAAGGCGTGAAAGAGGTAAAACCATTGGTTTTTGTAGACGTTTTTTATTTTATCACGCATGTTTCTGCTCTCCAGAAAATGATATTTTATTAAATATTGAGTAAACAACAGGGATAAATCCTAGTGTTAAGGTCGTTGCGAAAAACAAACCGAATATGATGGTCACCGCCATCGATTGAAAGAGTGCTCCACCTCCAAGCCATAGAGGGAGAAGTCCTCCTATAGTCGTAGAGCTAGAGACGATGATTGGTCGCAAACGTCGCATGCAAGAGTCTATAATTGCTTGCTCTGGCGGTTTTTTCAACTCTTCCAGTTCATAAGAGAACCTGTCTAGAAGGAGAATGGCGTTGTTAATAACGATCCCTGAAAGCGAGATGATTCCCAAGAAAGACATAAAATCTAAGTTGTAACCCGTAAGAAGCAAGCCGATAACGACTCCTATCAGACCTAGAGGGATCGTTAAACAAATGATGAATGGTGACTGGATGGAGTTAAACTGTAGTACCAGCAGTAAAACAATGGCAAACACGGCAAAGGGTAGTTTTTCGTTGATCGCATTTTTTGCTTTGGAGGAACTTTCTTTTTCCCCTCCATATTCGTAAAAATACCCAACAGGCCATTTTTGTCGCATCTTTTCGAGTTCAGGTCCGATCACCTTGATGATATCTCCCACCACATAACCAGGATCGAGTTCAGCTTCGACGGTGATCGTTTTGTATCTGTCTCTTCTGTAAATAGTGTTAGGCTCCCAATCAAGCTTGATGTCTGCAATTTGGCCTAATGGAACAGATGCATCACTTGTTTGTGAAAGGATTTGTAATTGTTGAAGCTTGTTAAAATTTTCTCTATCATCACCGACGGAACGAAGAACGACGGGTATGACCTCATCTTGTTCTCGATATTGAGTTGTTTCTACACCTGATAATCTTGTCTGCAAGGAGATAGCGACATCTTCATTAGTCATTCCAGCTCTGAGGGCACGTGGTTGGTTGATGCTAACGATCATTTTTTTGATCTGGTCTCCCCAGTTGTCGCGGATATTTTTAGCTCCAGGAATTTCAGCAAGTCTGCTTTTAATGGATTCAGAAATTTGAAATAAACGTTCCTTGTTACTTCCGGATATACGGATTTCTACCGGCGCGTTTACTGGAGTACCATACATCGATTCTTTAAGGATGGCCCGTACTTCTGGGTAGTTGTTATGGATGTAATCTTCGACTTTTTCCATTAAGTCCGGAATGATTTTCCAGTTATCGACATTAAAGAGAATAAAGATATTTTCAGGTCTTCTTGGCATGGGTGTATAGTTTTGTACGTATCGAGGAGCAGTACCGCCAATAAAATCGGCCCATGAGACAACTCCCTCAATATCTTGGTCAGGAACTGCTTTGAGTTCTTCTTGTATATAGGCATCGATCTCTTTAGCAATCTGCTCCGTTCTTTCGATTCTTGTACCCATGGGGAGTTCAAGTTTTGCAGTAAAAATAGTTCTATCAGAAGCGGGAAAAAAAATGTTGGGTATGAATTTGAATCCAAAAAGAGCGAGAATGAAAGCGGCTGCAAAGAGCGAGCACGTAAGCTTTCTTCGTTTCAAAATGAACAAAAGAATGTTTTTGTAACTTTCTGTGATTTTATCCATGAAAGGAGACGAACCATCAGATTGTTTGAAATAGCCATATCTCACGCAAAACATCGGCGTCATCGTCATGGATAGAATCCACGAACTGAGTAGTGAAATACTTACAACAACGAATAAAGCAGAGGTGTATTCACCAACAGCAGAATCAGCCAAATAGATCGGCAAAAATGCCGCTGCTGTTGTAAGTGATGAGGTCAAAAGTGAAACCCGTAGCGACTGCGAGGATTTCACAGCAGCATCCAACGGGGAGAGTCCATTACCAACTTCTGTAACGATGGACTCCGACATCACAACAGCGTTGTCAACCAGCATGCCCAAGGATATAATAAGTGCGGCCAGAGAAATCTGGTTGATTCCAACGTTTAAAAATCCCATCCAAACAAATGTGAAGAGAATTGTCATCGGAATCAAGCTAGAAACGATGAATCCTGTTCTTATTCCCAAGAATATAAGCATAAAAATTAGGACAATAACGACACTTTGAAGGATATTGACGACGAAGTCTGCAATTTTCTTTTGTACAATAGATGGCTGAAACGTGAGTATCTCGAATTGCAATCCCAATGGGTAGCTCTCTCTTAATTCTTTCAATAATGATTTAACGTCGATACCTAACTGTATGATGTTGCCGCCTTCACGAAGAGAGATGGCAAGTACAAGAGAGCGGTGACCGGAAAATCGAGTTTTGTGTATTGGTGGATCAATATATCCTCTGTTAATTGTTGCAATATCCTTCAGATAAATGACAGAACCTGTACCAGGGAAAGTGATGACTGTGTTTGCGATGTCATCAACGGACTCAAAATTTCCCGTTGGTTCTAGGTTGATCCGTTCATGCTCATTAGCAATAGCTCCACCGGGAGATAGGATGTTCTGATTTTTTAAGAAGTTTTGGAGTTGGGTTGTCGAGCCACCAATTTCAGAGAGCTGGGTGTCACGGTACTCCACAAAAATACGTTCGTCTTGAACCCCATAAATGTCAACTTTGGCGATATCGTCGATAAATAAAAGTTTACGTCGCACTTCTTCAGCGATATCTTTGAGTTCGCGGTAACTGTAACCATCTCCGGTAAGAGTGATGATTGTACCAAAGGTGTCGCCAAACTCATCATTGACAGAGGGCTCTCCTACACCCTGAGGGAGTGATCGTGCTGCGCGCTCAACTTTTCGGCGAAGCTTATCCCAAATGGGCTGCATATCGGTGTAATTCTCTTTTATATAAACGTCGATGACGGATTTCTCTGGTTGCGACTCACTTTTGATGTAGTCAATTTCTGGCATCTCTTGGATAACTTCTTCTAGTGCATCAGTAACGAGATCTTCCACCCTCTCGGGGCTAGCGCCTGGAAATTGAGTGGTGACACGGGCGGTACGCACGATGTACTCAGGATCTTCTGAGCGAGGTAGGCTGAAATAGGTATAGAGTCCTGCAAAAATGATAATCACCAGGAATGTCCACGTGATTACTCGTTTTTCAATTGCTAGTTGTGTAATGTCTTTCATAATGACTCTTTAATAGACGACTTGTACCCCTTGGCCGTCGGTTAAAAATTGCACACCGGCAGTGACGATTAAGTCACCGGGTTTTAATCCTGATGTTATCTCTATTCCTTCATTCGTGATCTGTCCAATAGTCACCATTTTTTTCTGCACGACACCGTTGTTATCTTCACCCATGAGAAGGAGAAATACATAGCGTTGAGCGTCTTCATTACCCAATACTGACTGTGAAGGAACATAGATCGTTTCATCGGAATCGCTGACGCGAAATTTAAAAATAACCTCCGCAGCCATTCCGGAACGCATTCCTTCCGGTGTGTCAATAAGTCTAACTGTTACTGGGTATGTTGTTCCAACATCTGAGGCAATACCGACTTCAGTGACTACTGCTTCATAATATTCTCCTGGAAGTGCATCAAATGTCACCTGAGAAGGGTCTCCTTTTGAAACCTGTGTAATGAGAAGTTCTGGAATTGCGACGTTAACTTCTAGCTGTGCGCGTGAGTTGAGTGTGACAACTGTTTGTCCCGTTGCTACATTTTCATTCACCTCTACATCCACCGTTGCAATACTTCCATCTATTGGAGCCTTCAAAGTAGCATATGTTAGCTGCGATTTTGTTAGCTGTAGCTTCTTCTCAGCCGCATCGGCAGATGCTGTTGTTGACTCGGCCTGTGCCCTCGCAGCATCAAGTTCAGCTTTGGAAGCACTTTTCGACTCATAGAGATCACGCATTCGTTTGTAATCAGCAGTGGCTTGCCTTTCTTGGGCTATTGCCTGGAGGAGGGCTGCCTCAGCTTCTTGAACCTTTAAGATGTAATCTGTTCCGTCAAGTTTTGCGATCATTGCACCTTTATTCACTTCGTCACCGACATTGACCGGTAGCTTCTGGATGATGCCAGGAACTCTAAAACTCAACTTCGACTCGATACTCGCTTTTGTTTGTCCAGAAAAGGATCTCGGTTGCACTCCTGAAGAAGAAACGACTTTTGTATACCGCACTTTTTGGGGTTTTTGACTTTCCTCCACCGTTGTGCATGAATAGAGTACACAAATTATTGTTGATAAGGTAATGAATCGCTTAATCATCTCTTCTCTTTATGTTTCATTAGGTAAATGTCTAAATATTTAAACCACTGTAACCTTTCGGCTTCAGTCAACATGAAGTCGTATCGTCCCACTGCCCTCTGGACCGCAACGTTATCGATAAGGAAGTCGTAAATCGCATTGGCTGTTGTCAAGTCAGCAACGAGTGCCTGATTTTGTGCATCTAATAAATCAACAATATTCGTCGTTCCACGAGAGTACTGATCGGTTACGAGCTCTAAGTTTTTACTTGCGGCAATCGCAGAGTTTTGCGCGTATCCAATGGCTGCAAAGGATGATGTCGCCTGGTTGATATTTACACGTATCGCTTCTTCTACAAATTGAGCTAAGTTCTTAAGTTGCAACTTTAAACCCATTAGTGTCTGGAATGCACGGCGCTGTCGTGCAAACTTTGCGCAGCCCTCATACAAGGGAAAATTGAGACTGAAACCAACTAACCAATCAGTACTGTCTACTTGGGGCGTGAAAGGAGAAAGAGGTGTTGTTCCTGCTCCCCCTTCAGCGAATCGATCGCTCCAATCCCCGATGAGAGCAAGACTTGGCTGCCAAAATGCTCGGTTTGTGATTCCGAGTCTCTCTGCTTGTGCGCGAACTTGCTGGGCAAGCTCTTTGATTTCCGGTGATAAGATCATCCCTTCTATCACCGCAAAATTTTTAAAAATTTCTAAGTCGGCATATGTTTGTATTGTAGTGTCAAACCAATTAGCATCCATCAACCAGTATGGATCAGAAAGAGTCACATCAACTGGGAGTGTTACCATTGATTGAGGGCGGTTCATGATTCTATTTAAACGTATTCGTGAAGTATCGGCATTGTAAAACGCTTCGACAACAGAAGTTTGGTTGGTAGCGATTTCACTTTCCCATCTGTAGATTTCACTATAACGTGCGACTCCTACCTCTACACGCTGTCTTGCGAGGGCAAGGTTGGAGCGAGTTAGCATTAAGTTGTTTCGTTGAATCTCTTGTAGTGTTCTATTACGTAAGTAATTGAGGTAGGCGACAGAGAGATTGAATATAACATCTAACTTGGTACGAAAGTAATCTTCAATACGCGCGCATTGGATGTGCTTTTGTACTCTAACATCTCCGAATAACTCATTGTTATAAACAACTTGAGATCCTGATGCCTCTGCATACATTGCTGATTGAGGTTCTCTACCATTACTGCCAATTGCTCTGTCTCTATCGATGATTCTTCCAAATGCAGATATTTCGACCTGTGGTCGTAAACGGGACTTTGCTAGGTTAACGTCTTCTTTCCCAGCATAAACATCACGTTCTGAGACAGCTAAATCGAGGTTGCTGTTAAGCATTTCGTAGACTGCCTGAGTAAGAGTTATTTCTTTCGAAGGATTTTCGTTTAGGGGGTGAATGAGGTTAGATTCTAGCATAAGTTTTAAGGGCACCGATACACCAATAGCCCGTGCGGTATTCATATTGATTGATAACTCAGAGCGATCTTTGATATAGACACTGAAATCTTTAGGATCTTCTCCAAGAAGTGTCCGTTGAATATTTAATGCTACACGACGGGCAAGCTTAATCCTGTCGAGGGGGGTAGCAGTAGTTGCCATAATTCCATTGTCAACTAGCCATTTTCCGTAATGTGAAAAGCTAGGTAGCTTTAACTCAATTAATAGTTTGATTAATCGATCTACTTCATGAGGGTCGAGGCTTGTTGCAGAGGCAATGTAGACAGCATCATAATACTCTCCACCTAATGTGTGATCTAACCCATCAACATTTTTATCTACTGGGATCAATGTGATCTCTACATTGTTCTCTTCCTCCAACTTGTAAATCGGAGCATCGATTCCTGTGATCGTTCTTATCAATGCTTCGTCAATCAACACGGCAAGTTGCTTGAAAGGGATGATTTCCTTAAATACCTTTAAGTTGGTATCTGCATTACTAACGGGTCTAAGATAGTTGAAGTTGTGTATCTTTGAAGTGCCTTGATTTTTAGGGAACTCTTGAAGAGACTCGTCAATAACAAAGGGAGCAAAAGTAGGCTTGGGAAATACTTTTCTCGTTGCGAGTAGATCAGAGCCTATCACTCCTGTAGTTACAATGATATCAATGGACGGGTCGGCAAAGGCCTTGTCAATTAAGTCGTCGATCGTATCTTTTGTCCAGTCTCCTGTATACTCATTTTCAGGTGCATAGGTTACAAGAAACTCACCTTCTAGGAGTTCGTTTATTTCCTCAACAATCTGATTACGAAACCTTTGGACTTGATTTGACTTTCCATCGGCGATCAGGGCAACGTTGACCTTAGGCGTTAGCGTACCGTGTACAGGTACTGTACCTACTAATACAGAGAGTAATAGTGTAAAAGTTATGAGTCGCATCATTCGTCAATGGTATTGCTATAAAAAATTTACTTTGCCAAAGACTAGGAATTTTTTGAAGCGAATAAAGATCTTGTTTTGGACATAAAAAAGACAACCCGATAAAAGGAGGTCATAGGGAAGTATACCGATCGTGTTTCAAAATTTGGTTTTGTCAAAGCCAAAATCCCAAATTTTGAATCACGATCGGTATTAACAAAGAGTGTTTAGTAATGGCAAGGATGCACGCGTTAGAAGCTATACATCATGGCAGGGTGGTTCTTATGTTACTAACAGTTGTCGCTGTTATGTTTCTTATGGACTACCACTTTAATGAGGTCGATGTCTACCGAGCCTCTACTCTCACAGATCATTCAGACGAGTTATCTCACATTAGCAAAGTAAAACGCGGGAAAGCACTCTCCTACATCGAAAATCCTTACGGTCAAGCCGACGACTAACCCCTAATTTTCTGAGGCTTTTAACAAAAATAACCCTGCGACGAGTCCCCAAATAATATTCAGCATCATCACATATACAGGCATCATCGTTCCAAATTCAAGTCCTAGAATAGATGCCCCTTTGAAGAAGGGTAAGACGATCACAAGCTGAGTAAATGTTGGAATTAAACTAAGAATCACGCCCTTAAGAAGGTATAGATCTTTGAGGAATGGGATGATGAATAAGAATCCCCAAATACCTCCCCAAAAAAGATCTGAGTATAAAGCTGTTAAGGAGTAATCTGCAGTGAGGTCTACACCAATAGCCAACGGAATATTCACCAAATTCAAAAAAATGTTGACCAGATTCATCGCAACACCGCCCAAGCAGCCTGCAGCAAAGTAAAGTCCGAGAGTTCTCAGTGTCTTATTCATCACACATCTCCAATTTGAATTTAATACAATCTGTATACTTCGAATCTGACTTTAGTAAACAAGTCCTCCTTTGTCAACAAGCCTCATCCAGTATTTGCGCATTTCGGGAGATAGAAAGTCTATAACAGTTTGATAATTGGGTGTTCTGTGGGGATATTCTGTATCTATAAACGCAAATTTACCACTCTTTGTCACTGGTATATTGTCTTTTCTGTAGCTGCAGCCGCCTGCGTAAGTGATGATTGTATAGAGCTGTTTTAAGTGCGTTTTCGTCATATTCTTCCAGGCCTCCTCATTTTCACTATCATTAGCTAATTCCATGTCTGTAACTACTAGAATCTCGTTTTTTCTCTCATAATCTTTTTTTAAAGTGGGAGGTGTAGTTGGGAGCGGATAAATCCACTTTTGAGCGACGGTGAAAAGATAGCACTTTTGTTTTCTGATAACGGCTCGGATTTTATTCGCGAGTTCACAACGCCTGGCAAGCCATACCCAGCTGGGTCTGTTAAACTTTTGCTTCTTTTCACTATCTAGAGCTACTTTAACTATGTATCCAGGTAAAGCAGGATGTCTTGCTACCACAATATGACTACGTTGATTCGTTGGGATTAGTTGAAAGCCTGCGGTTTTAAATGTTTCGAGATCACTTGTCACCCGATTCTTCGTAAAAATTTCATCCAACATTTCTTTAATGGGGTGATTGGCAGGCATTAGGTAGGGGGAAACAGTCTTCCGGTATTCTTTGGTTGTATAAGGGTTTGTTCTGAACCCGTTATAGCTTTTTATTGAGGTGCTTCCTTGTAATCCGTTAGAAAGAAAAAGAAGCAATAGCAAAATATGTGTTCGAAGTGATCTCATAGGTCCGTACCTTTATCAACTGTTCCTCTTATTCTTCATCATCGAATTAGAACTTCCAACGTACAAGTTTGAGTAGAACTTCATCAGGTATCATATTTTTTTCTGGGAGTTTATAACTATATAAATTTTCTGCTATGAAAGACGATTTATTTTCTGAAATTAATTGATCCATGATTTTTTTTATTTTTTGATGGTTATCATACGCTAAATAAAAGTGATCAACTTTTATAGTTTTTCCAGATGATAATTTAATTTCACCACACAGGCCGGTTGCTACGACGCCTTCTTTACCTATCATGAGAGATTCAAAATTTTTTGCTGGATTTTGTAACGTGGTTTCGTCAGTGATATATCTTGAAGTGTCTAAT
>JBCDHL010000003.1:0-16495 GCA_038750095.1 Chlamydiota bacterium | reverse complement strand
GATTTAGGTCTCCTTGAATCGGAAGGAGTATATACCGAATAGCGCTTGAAAATTAACTGTGCTGTTCCCATAATCTAAGAAATAAGAACCCTTTACCAAAGAGGATTGGTACCATCATGGCTAAAAAGTTCGAACTGCCCAAACTACGTTACGAGCTCGATGCTCTTGAGCCCGTCATCAGCGGGGAAATCATGAACCTCCACTACAGTAAACATCACAATGCATATGTTACAAACCTGAATGCAGCATTAGAGAAATATGAAAAAGCAGAAAATAGTGGCGACCTCTCAGCGATGATTGCTTTACAGTCAGCCATTAATTTCAACGGAGGTGGCCATATCAACCACAGCATTTTCTGGACCAACCTTGCCCCACAAAGTCAAGGGGGAGGCGAACCTCCTTCAGGGGAACTTGCTGATGCTATCAACGCTCATTGGGGCTCATTGGATGACTTCATCAGTGCTTTCAACGGCATCGCTGGTCCAATACAAGGATCAGGTTGGGGATGGCTGGGCTTTAACAAGGCAAAAAAGAGCCTAGAAATCGTCACATGCGCCAATCAAGATCCATTAGCTACAAAAGGTCTTGTTCCCCTACTCGGCATTGATGTGTGGGAACATGCCTATTACCTCCAGTATAAGAATGTGCGTCCTGATTACTTGAAGGCTGTCTGGGGAGTTGTCAACTGGGCAAACGTTGCTGAAAGGTACTCAGCCGCAAAGACAGAGTGTTGCTGCTAAAGATGCTTTCATGCCCACAAATATCTTTGTGGGCATCTTTGCAAAAACCTCAATTGATTGGATAGCGTCGTTAAAGGTCAATTTTTCCATTTCTATCGTTACCTTTGATGCTCCCTCAACAACTTCACATACTTTTAGCTCTTCTAATCGTTCGATGGGTATATTTCTGTAATATTTATCAAAACTTTACATTTGTCTGCTAACATTCTCTTTTGTTGTTATTCATTAACCACTTAAAATGAGTAATATTTGAAAATTAAGAGATTAGATGATAAGTGTAGTCTATAACGCATTATACATTAATGATTGTTCGATCAAAAATTGTTTGGTTATCTAATAGACTAAGGAGATCACCCCATGCATAAAAGAATATTTATTATTTTATCGCTCTTAGTAGCAGTGAGTTGCCAAGAAGAAACCTCGTTGAAAGAGACTGACGACAATCCAGTGTACCTTACAGAAATACATCTAGGTCAGGGGTATCTCGACCAAATCAACAACGCTGAAAAGATCACACTTTCTAGGATCAGAAACCTAGATTACGGAGACTATGAAGTTGAACCTGTTGCTGTAGATCTTGAGCTAGATGATATGAGTGAGTTAAAAGATATTCTCCTCAATGACAGAAGTTATGTATTCGACTTAAGAAAAAGATGCGTTTTTGTTCCTGAATACGTTTTGGAATTTTCCGTCAAAGAGCGTAAACTTTTGCTTTTGTACGCCCCTTTATGTAAGGAGTTTAAACTTCCCTATGGCCAATTCAAAGCACAAATTATAGAAATAGACCCTTCTTTTAAGAAAATTGAAGAGTTACTGAAAAAATACAAACAACAATTAGAGGTGAGTGATGAGAACAATACGTCCATTAATGATTAAATTATGGTCTCTATCATTAGCCATATTCTTGGTGGCAGGTGCTCTCGATGCAGCAAACCTGCATACCATCATTATCTGTGACACCTACGCTGAAAATATTGGTGATAGTGTAGAAGCAGATTTAAATCGAGTACGCGCTGAAATTCATCGAGCAGCTTTCTACACGAAGTTAAATGTGCGTGAAAAAATATTTATTGATTACCAAGTTGATGAAAATGTTCTTCAATGGTTGAAAAACTACGAGGTCAGTAAGGATGATGTCGTTTTCATCTTTTTCTCTGGACATGGGTATCGTACTGACTCTAAGACCGATAACACCTGGCCAAATTTATATTTTACCCCTGTAAATCGTGGCGTTGACTTCCATCAGCTTACTCAAATTATTCAGAATAAGAGTCCAAAGTTAATGATTGCTATTGCCGACTGTTGCAATAATGTCCTTTCCGAAGCCTATGCCCCACATTTGATGAAGGCTCATCCTCTAGCACTTAGCTATCATAAGCCCAATGTGAAAAACAATTATGAAAAACTTTTTTTACACAGCTACGGTTCCTTGATTGCTTCTAGCTCTACTCCCGGAGAATACTCCTGGGGAACAAAAAGCGGAGGCCTTTTCACTTTGGCGTTATTTGATAGTTTGGATCATGAGGTTAATTCATTCAATCCGAGTTGGGACGTCCTCCTCACGAGGGCACAGAAAACCGTTTTAGACCGTGAAGTAGGGCAAACTCCTCAGTACGAATCATCTGTTAAACCAAAGTAGACCGATCGTGATTCATAATTTGGAATTGTGGCATGGTTCAGACCAAGGTAACATTTTTCGAGTCCGCGATTACGTGCCCATAATATTCTAGCGTCTGAAGTGAGGAGAAAGATTTTAGTCTATCTGTATAACTCCTAAAAAATACAATTGAACATTAGACGCGCACCGTACATGTGAAAGCGGGTGTCAATAAAATCGAATGGATGGTTTTCGTGTGCCCCATAGTGGCGGAAATGATAAAAGGGCACAAAGGTAATCTCAAATTTTCTTCTGCCACAGCAAAAGTCGAAATATAAGGGAATATCCAAGTTATACGAAAATTTGTCTTCAATGATTAAACAAACATTATTGATTTCTGGATTAGGATCGTCAGTGATATGACTCTTAGCTCCCGTGGAATATTTTGCTTTAAAATTCAGTCCAAGGCTAAAAAACGGTTTAATATCGAAACGCCACAAAAAACCTGTGAGCAAATAAGAGAAGGAATTAGTGATTTTATACTCCAAAGGCGAGGGGTGCATAAACTTATTGGTCCCCTCAAAATACCCCCAACCGGCAAAAGGTGTGAGCCAGAGGTTGCATCCGAGTTTTTTCCTCCAAGTATAACCCAAACGTCCCTCGATTTCTGAGTCGCGCTTTCTTGATCTAAGTTGATCGTGATCAGCGTTATGTCCACACAAAGTGCCAACAGCCCACTGCCCTTCACCTCCCCAATAGATAGAATTTGGACGGATGCGATCATACTGCGCACGAGCACCGAACATGAAGCCTCTCTGGCTACTACCGCCATCTTTTTTTCTTTGCATGAAATAAATTTCTGGACCAATACCTAAGCGGTGAGGACCTCGGATAGTGTTCGAGCCATACACATCACAAATGATGCACTGCAAGATAATGATAAAAACCAGCGCTCTGCTATAAAATACTTGATACATCCCTATACATCGATCAAACAGTCATGAATATTGCTATCCGATAACTATTATCATAAAAAATTGATCTTCAATATATACCTGATTTTTGTCAAATTTTACAGCATCATCTGGGTTATTGACAAAACTTATTATACCAATCGTTATGATCGGTATACTACTGATCGTAACGATCGGTACCTTCGGGTCGTGGAACGTGAGTCAAGAGTGCTTTTGCAAATCCCTCCCAATCCCTTTTGTAAAGGTAATCTTCGAATAAACTGGCGTCAATACCGATATGGTTTGCAAAATCCTGAATGTATTCAGCTCGGAGGTTGTTGCGTTTGGCAGCTTCATCAAGACTATCGCTCATTCCTTTAATAAAGGGTTTCCACACCATTTTTCTTCTTTTCATACTGTGGATTGCTGATACAGTTTGGTCATTGGTAAAGATCACACGCCAAAAGTGAAGTGGATGAACATCATCAATTCTGTCACCGGCACTCTTTAATGAAGACTTGAATTTTTTCAACTTCAGAAGAGGCTGATTACCTAGCGTTAAAACAATATAACGCATATCTTCAATGTTGTTCTTTGTTGGACCTTTGTAGTAATCTCTTAAATGTTTGGCTTTACATAGCAGTTCTTCGTTTTCATGATCTCTGTGAAAATCAAAATAGTAAGGAGTAAACTGTGTACCCTTCTCGTCAAGATAGTTATCGACTTGTTCAATGACATGTCCGATAGTTTCGTTAGGGTCTACATCAAACGTCAGGACTTCACCATTAGCAGTTTTCACAAAAATATCGAATCCAAGAACCTGATGTGTCGCACCGATAGCGAGCATTGCTATAAGGGGATAAATCATCTTTTGCATCATTTTCCTTCTCCCTGAATACTTTGTATCGAAAGTGACTCAAATCTACAGATTTATCAACCTGCTAAACACAACTTTGAAACACATTCGCTATAATCGTTTGATTTCTTAAGGCATTCATCATATAAAAGTTTTTCTATAGGAATAGAGAATATTCATTAAAATTACAAGATCAATTTGGACAGAACAATGACTTGGACACATGCCCACCCAGTATTTTTCAAAACCCTTCTTTTGATTGGTTTACCCCTTGTAAACATGTATCACAATGTGTGTAACAACACATTTCTCGGAACTGCTGCGGAAGATGCCAATCAGCTAGAGTGGGTTGGTAATCAGCTATTGATACCCTGGCAATACCTGACCGTAGGGCAAGTGGCAAAGCCTACTGGTGATGATGAGATCCCCTATAAGCTAACCTCCCGATTTTCTTATAACGACAACTACTGGCAAATAAAAACGGCCACCTCCTATCTCCTAATGCCTATGAGTCTTGGTTTGGGATCAACCATTAAGGGTCTCGCAATGTTCTGGAAAGACTCGAGGGAGCACCAATCAAAAATTGAGAGGTCAAAAAACAGTAAAGTTGTTCGATTACTTAATGATCGATACCGCGAGATCGGGATCTCTCTAAAAGAAGATTACTTCAGCCGAGAGCATATCCTTTCACAAGGTCATAAAAGAAGAGGAAGTGGGGATCAACATATGAGTGATGACAGATTGGCAATGCAAGACGTCATTGCTGTTTTGGAAGAGGCACAGATTCCCTACTGGGTTGACTGCGGCACCTGTCTTGGCACCTACCGTTATGGAGGGGTAATCCCTTGGGACAACGATATTGACATCGCTGTTTTACAGCCCGATTCTGACAATGTACGTCGAGCTCTCAATAAATTAGACCCAAAAAAATATGCTATTCTTGACTGGGCAAGCCGCGATAAACCAAAGACCTATTTGAAAGTATATGCAAAGGGAACTGATGTACTGATCGATGTGTATCACTATGAAGTCGATGAGGCAAAAGGCACAGTAAAGTACATTCTCTCGAATGAAGATAACATTTTCATGTCGGATCAGTGGCGTGAAAGAGAGAGGGAGTATACAAAACCCGTTCCCTTTGATACAATCTTTCCTTTAAAGCGTGGGGAGTTTGATGGAATAAAAGTAATGGTTCCAAACAAAACTGTTGAATACTTACAAATCCGTTATGGAGAGAACCTCGATCCTGTCAAGATCTATAACGAAGAAACCGATGAGTATGAAAAAGACATGAGTCACCCCTATTGGCAAAGTAAAATTGCCTAATAAGGGGCTTTTCATAATAACCTGTTTTTGTTAAGATTTTTCCTTATTCTTTATCCTATACGGGGGCTGAAAAGTCATGTTACACTTCTTTCGGACATATCAACGTTATATTTTTATCCTTATTACGATCGTGATTGTCGTCTCGTTTTCATTTTTTGGGACATCTAGTTCTATGCAAGGCTCTTCTTTCGAGGATACAACTGCATTTATTGCAGTCGATGGCACTCATGTTAAGCGTTCTGAATTGGAGAAAATGAACGTATTCATCGCCACTGACATCGAAGAGAAAAGAAATAACAGGGGTTTATGGGGTCCAAATTTTCTGAATGACGGTGTGATCAAACAGGAGTTTCTTGAAACTGGTTTTGCACAGATCCTTATCGAAGCTTTCTCAAACGATCTGCAGACTGAGTTGAAACAGCGTCACCACAAAGAGAAACAGTTTCAACCCTATGCGCACCCACAAGCACCATTTATCAGCGCCGAAGCTGCATGGAATTACTACCTTCCAGGAATGAAGCAAAGCTATACGACGTTAAAAAACTCTAACGACCCCCTCTCTTCCGAGGCTATCGATGCGAGAGTAAAACTATTTCTTGGAGAACGACGTTTACCAGGAACCATTCTCAGTAACATGCTTCGCATGCAAGAAAATCAGTACAGCATGATCGACCATGACCCCACTCTTGACTATGCAGACTTATCACTTTATGGCTATCATCGTGCTGAAGATTGGTTTGGTCCTAGTTTCATGCGATTAGCGAGTGAATTCATTATAAACAGCGCCATCATTGCGAAACAGAGAGGTTACAACGTTTCCGAATCAGAGGCTTACGCGGACCTGATCCGTAATGCTTCGATCAGTTTCAGACAAAATCAGCAAAGTCCTCACTTAAATGTCGGCAATGTCGGTCAATACATGGAAGAGCAACTCCGCAGAATGGGCATGGACAAAAAACAAGCGATTAGAGTGTGGCAACAGGTCCTTCTCTTCCGTAGACTGTTTCAAGATATGGGCAATGCGATGTTTACTGATCCGTTTACTTTCCAGCAATATAATGCTTATACCTTTGAAAACGTCAGTGGTAATCTATACCAGCTCCCTCCTGCATTAAGATTTAACAATGCTCGCTCGCTCGCCAAGTTTGAACTATACTTAAATGGAGTGAGCGATCTGAAAAAGGGTGAAGATCGCTTCAGAATGCCACAAACTTTCAAGCCTGTAAAAGATGTTGCAAAAAGTCAACCACAGCTTGTTCAGAAACGTTACCTCCTCGACATGAGTGAAGTTTCAACAAAACAACTCGAGTCCAAAGTAGGGTTGAGACAGATGTGGAGTTGGGAAACAGATGAAGCCAATTGGAAAAAGCTAACGAAAGAGTTTCCTGAACTTGCTCTCGAAAAAGGGATGACCGCGGAGGAGAGGCTGCAGGCTTTAGACAAACTCGACAAGGCCACTCGTGCAAGGGTCGACAATTTCGCTCGTGCTGCGATCGTCAAGGAAAACCCTGAATGGGTAGAAAGCTCTCTAAATGAAGCGAAACCTCAGACAAAACTCGTTCATATTCCACTAAGAGGTGGAGAGATAGCCATCAAAGGTGCAAAAGATCGAAAAGAACTCCTATCTACTCTTGACAATGCACCTCTCGCTAGTGGAGAAGAAGCTGCAAAACCCTTTGACTACACGGGTGACGGACAACACTACTACCGCATTCACGTCATTGACAGAAGCGACAAACCTGAGATTATGACATACGCAGAAGCCGATAAAAGTGGTGTTCTGGATGAAATGACTGACAAACAGCTAAAGCAGCAGTATGAAGAAATCCGCGATAAGTACCCTGATGAGTACAAAAACAGTGATGGTACGTGGAAGAGCTTTGACAGCGTTGCCGACAGTGTTGTGGGTCGTGTGTATGCCCCTCTAGTAAAAGAGATGGGTAATCATTTTGTTGGAGGACTGATCCCTGCTGACGACAACAAAAACTTATCGATGAGTCGAGCGGCTTCTTTACGCTTCCTCCAACATGTCACTGATGCTAAGGCTAATTTAGAAAGCGGAACGAAAGATGAAACACTCATCACCCAAACAGAAGAGAGCGGTGGTGCCGCTAACGAGGTTCCTCCACGTAAAGCGTTGTCCGACCAGTGGAAGCTAACGAGTAAGACATACTCGACGAAAAGAAGCAGTCAGGATACGACTTTGGACAAGCAAGAAGCTCTGTCGATGAATGCAGGAGACTGGTCGAAAGTCTACACACCAGCGAATGGCGACATCTACTTTTTTGAAGCCAAAAGTCGTAGTCACGATGCTGATGAGAAGACATTAGCCAACCAAGTTTATACAATGCATCAACATCTTGGTTATGACGCACAACGTAATCTTGCTGAAGAACTCCTCGCCTTGATGCAAGAGCGAAAAGCTTTTAATATCGACTTTTTGAATTCTCGTAAGAACCAAGAGACACCTACCGAAGAGCAATCGCAAGGAGAGTGATGGTCAACGAAGAATTTCCAGGGCTAGCACCGGTAAATTTTTTCAGAACCAGTGCAAGCCTTTATCAAGTCGCCAGTAAACAAGAGCTAGACCAAAAAAAACATCGCCTACCAAATACCTCTGTTTTGTGTGGAGGAGAGGAACACTTTGCAGAAGTATCAGCTGGATGGTCACAAGAGGGACTTTACGCGACTGTTCTTATCAACCAACCCTATCATCGCTCTTTTTATCCTGAGGTCACTAGAGGTGACAGTATCGAATTTTTTGTAGACACTCGTGATGTAAAAACTTCCGGTTACAATACTCGTTTTTGCCACCATTTTTACTTTCTTCCTGAAGCTGTAGAAGGTCACCACGCTGGTGAGGTAACACGTTTTCGTACTGAAGAGACACACCAGCTCTGTGAGCCGCATCTATTAAAGGTTTCTACAAAACTTCGAAAAGATCACTATGTTATGGAAATTTTTATACCTTCAGAATCTCTTTATGGGTATGATCCTGATCAGTTTGATCGCCTAGGCTTTTCCTACCGCATCAATAGGCCTGATGGCCCCTCGCAGCACTTCAGTGCTGTGAGTGATGAGTATAAAATCCAAGAACAACCCTCTTTGTGGAGCAGTTTGAGGTTAATGACATGATGACAAAAATGAAAACACCATTACATCAAAAGCATTGTGATTTAGGTGCACGAATGGTTGACTTTAACGGCTGGGAAATGCCTTTAAAGTACACCAGTATTTTGGACGAGCATCGTGCAGTGAGAACAAATGCTGGGATATTTGACGTTTCTCATATGGGACGCGTTTTATTTCAAGGTCCCGAAGCCGAAAAATTCGTTGATTATATTTCAACAAACAGAATTGTTGGCAAACTCGACGGTACAGCAACCTATACAGTATTTCTGAACGAGTCAGGTGGAGCTGTAGATGATGCGATCATCTACAAAGAAGGCCCGACCTCTTTTTTCACTGTCGTCAATGCGGGAAATCGTAAAAAAGATCTAGATCACTTTCTAGAGATTTCAAAAAATTTCGATGTATCTGTAATCCACCGTTATGATGCCGATGGCATTTTAGCAGTTCAAGGTCCGAAAGCCCTGCCCCTGATCCACGAAATCTTTCCCGAAACGGAGAGCTTAAAACCCTTTCAGTTTATGACGGTCTCAGTCAATGGAGAGAAAGTGATTGTCTCTAGAACCGGATATACGGGAGAAGAGGGTGCTGAGTTATATGCCCCACTAAGCATCATTCCCAATCTTTGGGATTTATTTATGGACAAAGGTAAAACCTACGATCTACAACCCATTGGCTTAGGAGCTAGAGATACCCTAAGGTTAGAAATGGGATATGCACTTTATGGTCATGAACTCAGCGATACGATCAGCCCACTGGAAAGCGTTTCTTCATGGACTATTAAACTCAAGGATAGAAATTTTTATGGAAAAGAGGCCCTCGTCTCTCTCAAGGAAAATGGAAAAAGAAGACATACATACGCAGTCGTTTTAAAGGATAAAGGAATCGCTCGTGAGGGATATTCTGTATTCTTTGGCAATGAGGAAATCGGTATTGTGACATCAGGAACTATGTCTCCTAGTACTCAACAAGCGATTGCTCTAATTTTAGTGAAAAAACCTTTCGAAAAGGGCGATGAAGTAACCATACAAGTTCGCAATAAAATGTGTCCTGCAGAGATTGTTTCCCTTCCCTTTTACAAAAGTTAAACGTGCTACTCAAAGAGGTATTTACAATGAACAAAAAATTTACTGAAACACACGAATGGATCGCTGTCGATGGCGATATTGGAACTGTAGGTGTCACAAATCACGCACAAGAAGAATTAGGTGACATTGTATATGTTGAACTTCCCGAGGTAGGTAAAAAAGTCGCTGCCAACGAAGAGGCCGTCGTTTTGGAATCCACAAAAGCTGCTGCTGACGTCTACTCTCCAGCTAGTGGTAGTATCATTGAAGTAAACGAGTCACTAAATGACCAGTCTGAACTTGTGAACAGTTCAGCTGAAGGCGATGGTTGGTTATTCAAGATTAAAATCGATGATCTCAGTCAACTAGATGGCTTAATGGATCAAAAATCTTACGAAGGAAACTTCTCTTAGATATGATAAGAGTGAGAATAGGAACAACATAATGCCATCAAACTAAGGGCTGAAAACCCAAATATAAAGAGCCTATACCGACCGTCAACTAAAACCCCAAATTTTGAAACACGATCGGTATAAGTTCGAGTGGATACCACTTGCGTAGTTTCTCACTATTTCGGTATCCTTAGCCCTATGAAAAAAGACGAAGCTTACAGTGTTAGACTTGAAAATTTCGAAGGGCCCTTAGAGTTTTTGCTTTACCTCGTACAAAAAAATGAATTGGATATATATGACGTTCGATTAGTGAGAATTGTCAATCAATTCATCGACGAGATGAAATCTCCCAATATTGATTTAGGAGCTGAGTTTATCGGAACATTGGCTTCTTTGCTATGGTTAAAGAGCAAGATGCTTCTACCGAAGCATGAGCAAGTTGGACAAGAGGATGAGGATGGCCCTGATCCTCATTTCGATGTCATCCACCAGTTAATTGACTATTGCCAGTTTAAAGAAGCGGGCCAAGCACTTGTTGTTAGGGAAAAAGAACAAAACGCCTACTTCCCCAGAGGAGTCAGTGGTGATATCGAACTGAAAAAACCACTGGGCATCGAACACTTATGTATTGAAGACCTCGCTTCACTGTTTCAAGATATCCTCATCAAGTGTGAAGCGAATAAAGGTCAGGTACACGAGGAACATTTTCGCGTATCCGACAAGATCCGGCTGATACGCCGAATAGTCAAAAGCGGCGAGAGGATTCTATTTAGACAACTTTTTACACCAGAAAAATGCAAGGATGAATTGATCGTCACGTTTTTGGCGATCCTTGAACTGATGAAAATTGGAGAGGCTTTTGTATACAAAGACTTGGCCACACAACAAATTTTTATCGCACCTGAAGAGATAGAGGGAGGAGATGATGAGTAGAGAGATCAATCTTTTTGAGGAAGAGGTAGAAACATCGACAATCATCAAGCGCCCCCCCACTAAAAAAGAGTATGAGCAGACAAATTTACCGGGTGTTCTAGAAGAGGTGCATGAACAAGAAAAAGCTCACCAACGAGAAGGTCAATCTCGGTCACAGGTAAAAAGGTTGATCGAAGCTCTTCTGTTTTCAAGTAATGAGCCCATTCCTTTTGGAAAGATTCGTGAAGTAGCAGACCAACTGCACCCACTAAAACCGCGCCATCTAAAAGAGATTCTTTTAGAATTACAGAACGAATACCTCTCACAACAGAGGGGTTATCGACTGGAAGAGATTGGGTCAGGGTACATGCTTCGCACATGTGAAGAGTTTAGCCCCTATATCGAACTTTTATATCGTAACAAGAGGACCGAAAAGCTTTCTCAAGCGGCAGCGGAGGTTCTTGCAATCATTGCATACCGCCAACCTATCACTCGTCCACAGATAGAAGGGATAAGAGGTGTCGACTCTTCCGGAGTGGTTGCCTCGCTCATTGAAAGGGGCCTCATTCACGCTGTTGGAAGGATGGAGGCACCAGGACGACCGACCCTTTATGGAATTACTAGTGAATTCCTTTCCCACTTCGGACTAAAAAATATTGAAGAACTACCCGGTATAGATATCACAGTTGACACAGAAGAAGGGGTCGTAGCATTGGAGGAAACCGATGGAATCTAGGGAAAGCTTGATTGCTTATGAACTTGCAAAGCAGGCATGCCTAATAGCAAAAGATATACAAAATCAGCTAATCATAGGTGATGAGTTTCAAAAATTTGACAAAACACCTGTGACAATTGCCGATTATGCAATCCAAGCTATGATCACAAAAATTCTGCGCAAGTCCTTTCCCAGCGATACCATCATTGCTGAAGAGACACCGGATGCTCTTGCACAACCTGATAACCATAGATTCCTCAACAATATCACAAACCACCTTAAACCCATCTTTCCAGAAATCACAAAGGAAGAGGTCATCGATCTCTTGGGCCATTCAAAGAAAGACATTAAAGGTATCGATAGGTACTGGGTTCTAGATCCTATTGACGGCACTAAAGGATTCTTACGTGGTGAACAATATGCCATCGCCCTCGCTCTCGTCAACAATGGAGAAACAACGATGGGCATTCTTGGATGCCCCAATTATGAGACTGATGGATCGATCTATTTTACTGAAAAGGGTCATGGATCCAAAGTCATCTGCCTAAAAGATGGATCGACACAACAACTCAAAATGGCCGCACTCAGCGACACTTCAAAAATTGTACTTTGCACTTCTTACGAGAGTAGCCATAACGACGCCATAAAAACAAATATTTTACTTGATAAACTAAAGATTACTGCTAACCCTATCAAATCCGATGGCCAAGGTAAATACGGACTCGTTGCTAGTGGAAAAGCCCACCTATTTCTCAGAATTCCAAAAGACAACTCTTATAGAGAAAAAATTTGGGATCACAGAGCTGGAGAACTATTAGTCAGAGAAGCCGGAGGAGTAGTGACCGATATTCATGGTCGCGATCTCGAATGCAAAGAGGGCCACAGCTTCAGAGACTCGGTAGGTGTCCTCGCTTGCCACCCTTCGCTACACGAAAAAATATTGGCATCACTCATGAACTGAATGGACTGAATGGACTGAATGGACTGAATGGACTGAATGGACTGAATGGACTGAATGGACTGAATGGACTGAATGGACTGAATGGACTGAAAAGGTTAAATTTATTTTTAAGAAATCTCTGTCAACAAGAAAAAGTTCTTTGCAAGAATACTCGTTCTTGTCTATAATTTACCGTGTATTGCTCTACAATTTTCAAATTGTAAGTAACTACTTAACATCATTAAACAAATAGGAGAATGGCATCAATGCCAACTACAAACCAACTCGTAAGGAAACCGCGTAAAGCTAAGCAGAAACGCAGTAAGTCTCCAGCCTTGAAGAGCTGTCCACAGCGTCGTGGTGTATGCCTTCAAGTAAAAACCAAGACACCGAAGAAGCCGAACTCTGCTCTTCGAAAAGTCGCTTGGGTCCGTTTGTCCACTGGACAAGAAGTGATCGCCTACATCGGCGGTGAAGGTCACAACCTTCAAGAACACAGCATCGTCCTCGTAAGGGGTGGTCGTGTAAAAGACTTACCCGGGGTACGTTACCACATCGTTCGTGGAACGATGGACTGCGCGTCTGTAAAAGACCGTAAACAAGGAAGATCTAAGTACGGGGCGAAACGTCCTAAGTAACGCTAGCATACACTTAATGATGTGTATCCTGGCTCGTGATTTGTATTTTTTGTTTGAAAGAGTGCTAATCACGCGCAGGCGTCAAGGCCATCATTCCCTTGAAGCCAGGTGAAGCTTTAATGATCTTCCTCTTTTTAAAAACATTTAACGTTATAAGAGGAATCCTATGTCTAGAAGACACCGCGCTGAAAAGCGTGAAATCGCACCAGATCCGAAATATAACAGCACGACTCTTTCCAAATTCATCAACAAAGTAATGCTACAGGGAAAGAAAAGTGTTGCGCGCCGGATCGTCTACAACGCAATCGAAAAATTTGCGAAAAAAGTCGATATTGAAAACCCATTAGAGGCTTTCGAGCAGGCTTTGGAAAATGCCAAACCTTCTCTTGAAGTGAAATCCCGTCGTATCGGTGGTGCAACGTATCAAGTACCGATCGAAATTGCACCAGACCGCCGTACTGCTCTAGCAATGCGTTGGATCATCAACCATTCGCGTTCTAAAGTGGGCCGCTCTATGGAGGAAGGCCTTGCTACAGAACTGGCGGATTGCTTTGCAAATCAGGGGACAACCATCAAGAAGAAAGACGATACGCACCGGATGGCTGAGGCCAACAGAGCGTTCGCACACTACAAGTGGTAAGGAGGAGTTAACATGGCAGATAAACCACAAAGACCTGAAGGCGAGAAGCTAAGTAATGTCCGTAATATCGGAATCATGGCTCACATCGATGCTGGTAAGACGACCACAACGGAGCGTATTCTCTATTACACAGGTGTTTCTCACAAGATAGGTGAGGTACACGACGGTGACGCCACAATGGACTGGATGGAGCAGGAACAGGAGCGTGGGATCACGATCACCTCAGCTGCGACGACAGTTTTCTGGAAAGATTGTAAGATCAATATTATCGACACCCCCGGACACGTAGACTTCACGATTGAAGTAGAGCGTTCTTTGCGTGTTCTTGACGGTTCCGTAGCTGTTTTCTGTTCGGTATCCGGCGTTGAGCCTCAATCCGAAACCGTATGGAGACAAGCTGATAAGTATGGTGTTCCACGTATTGCTTTCGTCAACAAAATGGACCGAATGGGTGCTGACTTCTTTACTGCAGTGGAGACAATGCGTGAGAAACTTCATGCAAATGCAATCCCTGTTCACTGTCCAATTGGTGCAGAGGCTGAATTCAGAGGCATGGTCGACCTCATCACGATGAGAGCTTACATCTTCGATGACGAGACAATGGGTGCTAAGTGGGAAGAACAAGATATTCCTGCAGACCTCGTTGACAAGTGTCACACAATGCGTAGTGCCCTACTTGATGAGTTGGCAACCATTGATGAAGAGAATGAAGAGTTCATGATGAAGGTCTTGGAGGATCCAGACTCTCTAACTCAAGACGAAATTGACACAGTGATCCGTAAAGGTGTTGTTCAAAACAAATTTAACCCTGTTCTTTGCGGTTCAGCGTTTAAGAACAAAGGTGTACAACAACTACTCGACGCTGTCATAAAATGGATGCCTTCACCGCTCGATCGTCGTGCTGTTACTGGTATCGATGAAGAGACTGAAGAAGAGATCATTGTCAAACCTGACGACAGTGAGCCTTTTGCAGCTCTTGCGTTTAAAGTGATGACAGACCCATATGTCGGTCGACTCACCTTCATCCGTGTTTATTCTGGTACTCTCGAAAAGGGAATGACCATCATGAACACTTCCAAGGGCCAGAAAGAGCGTATCTCTCGTCTAATCGAGATGCACTCTAACTCTCGTAAAGAGCGTGAAGCTTTCTTTGCTGGTGATATCGCAGCGTGTATCGGACTTAAAAACACTGGTACTGGTGACACACTATGTGCAATGAACAAAAAGGTTATCCTTGAGAAGATGGAGTTCCCTGAGCCTGTTATCCATATGGCTATTGAACCAAAATCTAAGCCCGACCGTGAAAAACTTTCCGTAGCTCTTTCCGCTCTTTCGGAAGAAGATCCAACTTTCCGTGTTTCTTCTGATGAAGAGACCGGTCAGACGGTGATTGCAGGTATGGGAGAGTTGCACCTAGAAGTTTTAACTGACAGAATGAAGCGTGAATTCAACGTCGAAGCTAACGTCGGTGCTCCTCAGGTAGCCTACAAAGAAACCATTACGGTTCCTGGAAGCTCTCAAACCAAATTCGTTAAGCAGTCTGGTGGTCGCGGTCAGTACGCGCACGTCGAACTCGAAATAGAGCCTAACGAAAAGGGTAAGGGTAACGAAGTCAAGAGTGAAATCGTTGGTGGTGTGATCCCTAAGGAATACATTCCAGCGGTTATCAAAGGAATTGAGGAAGGTTTGGCAACCGGTGTTCTCGCCGGCTACAATCTCGTCGACACAAAGGTACGTATCGTATTCGGTTCCTACCACGATGTTGACTCCAACGAGATGGCGTTTAAGATTTGCGGAGCAATGTCTATTAAGGAAGCAGCTCAAAAATCCAAGCCCGTCATCCTGGAACCAATTATGAAAGTCGATGTCACGACACCTGAAGCTTCAATGGGTGATGTGATTGGTGACCTCAACCGCCGTCGTGGTCAAATTGTTGGCCAGGAAAATATACGTGGTGCCGTAATTGTACATGCAGAGGTACCTCTCAGCGAAATGTTCGGATACTCGACAACATTACGTTCTCTCTCATCCGGGCGTGCAACGTATACGATGGAGCCGAGTCACTTTGAAAAAGTGCCGAAGAAAATACAAGATGAAATTATCAAGAAGTAAGGTTTGAAGACGATGGTTAAACAAGAAAAACAACAACCAAAAGCCCAGCGGCAAAAAATACGTATCCGCCTCAAGGCTTATGACCAGCGCCTGTTGAACCGCTCAGCTGAAGATATCGTTGAGACGGCAAAACGTACAGGTGCCGGAGTGGCAGGACCAATTCCTTTGCCGACACGTAAAGAAGTTTATACTGTCTTACGTTCTCCTCATATTAATAGGAAGTCACGTGAGCAGTTTGAAATTCGCACGCACAAGCGTTTAATTGATATTTTAAATCCCACAGGAAAAACGATTGACGCATTGAAAACGTTGACTCTTCCTGCTGGTGTTGATATCAAAATTAAGGCTTAAGGAAATTCTTTTATATACAGACCCGATCATGGGTTTGGTAAAGAGAAAGGCAGACCTACGTGGTCTGCCTTTTTTTTATACCGAATGTTGAAATAGATTTAAATTATTTTTTGACACCAATTTATCT
>JBCDHL010000002.1:0-16982 GCA_038750095.1 Chlamydiota bacterium | reverse complement strand
ATTTTTATATGATTTTTTGGAATATATTCCAAGTATTAATCCTATTGAATAAAAAACACTAAACTATTAATAAATTAGATTTTGTTAATTAGAACCTGTTCAGAACCATTTTGATTGGAAAGTGCTAGCCTTTTTAGTAGAATTTTTTACCACAGAGTACGCTGAGACCACACAGAAAAGAATCGGAAGGAGTCTATACTCATTATCAATAAATGTTTAATTTTAGGGGGTAAAAATAATTTGAATTTTTAAGTAAAAAGTACTACATTTGTGAAATCGACACAACACAACACATAAATACCTTGGAGATAATGAATGATGAAAGTACAACTGCCTAAAATGAGTAAGTCCTTACTCTGCTTTTTAGCATGCATCCCTTTGACTATGGTGGAAGCCGGGAATATGACTAACTGTGAAACTAGTCAGTGTGGAGAATTCTCTTTCGGGATTTCTGCTGTTAACGCAGGTGGATTAAACAATATACCTATCGCAGTGAGGGAAAATCAGTTAGATGAAGATGGTTGGGAAGGTAAGCTTTATACACCTGATCTCAATTGGAATCCTGCATGGGAGGTGAACTTCACTAAAGATCTTTGCGGAGGTGGAGCTTTTGGAGTCCATTATTGGGGTACATATTTTGACAAAAGCTCTAGTCTTACTTCTGAAGATGAAGACCTGCACCTAATCTTTTCAGGAGGAGAAAATGATGGAACAGACTTAGCAAAAGTGACGACAAATGTGAAGCTCAATGTTTCAAAAATCTCAGTGCTTTTTCAAGATTTATTAACGCAATCTTGCAATTCATGCATCCATTGGTATGGGGGACTTACATACTACCACATTAACTCAACTGTTAGAGCTAGAGGTTTTGATGAAGACGACTCTCTGGAACATTTCACAAAAAACGAAGACACGAATAATTTGATCGGTCCAACAACAGGTTTTCTTTTTAGCTACTCATGTAATAACTGTTATGACTTATACCTGAACAGTAATGTGACTTTGGCCTACAATTCACACAAGATTGAGAGAAAAGAAGGACCCGCAGAAGATTTAGATGCTCCAATGGATTTTTATTATTGTTATGGTACTGTTGTACCAGTTGTCGATTCAGCGATAGGGATTAAATTTTCAAAATGCAACTGGGACTTTTCCATAGAATATGGATTCAAGTGGTTTTATCGCTTATTTGACTCAGTCATGCAACTTGATGATACGAACGAAGCCTCAGGTGTTTCAACCCCATATGATGTGACATTCAATGGAGTAACATTACGTGCAGGGCGCTCTTTTTAGATCTACTTGAAATATGGGTTTATACTGATCGTGATTCAAAATTTGAAACACGATCGGTATACTTCTCATAAGAACACAAAAGGACCACATTCACAATGCATACCGAAAGAGATTTAAATAAAAAATGTTTTATAAATCTCCGGTTTGGTTATAATCGCACCTATTAGTAAAGATAAGAGTGGTCCCAAGAGTAAGGGGTTGAAATTCTTTTTTGTCTATGGTTTTAAAAATGGAAACTTCGACATCTCCAACGATTAATAGCACTTCATCAAAGCTGTGCATAGTGATTAGTGGTCCGACGCTTAATGAAGCTCGCGAACAAGTTCATAAGGCTTGCCCCAAAGCTGATGTCATTGAGTTCAGGCTCGACCAATTTCAATTTTCTCAACACTATGCGATAGAAAGCTTGAAAGCTTCTTCAACTGTACCAGTAATTTTTACCCTAAGAAAAAGATCGCAAGGTGGTGAGTTTACAGGTGATGAACAGGAGCGTCTTGATCAAATACTGCGCTTTGCAACTCTCGAACCCGACTATTTTGATCTGGAATATGATGTCAATGAAGATTTTTATGAAGAGCTTGTATCGGTTTCACCGAATACTCAGATAATCAGCTCATTTCACGATTTTTCTGGTGCACCCATCGAACTTAAGCCTGTTCTTGAAGTGATGAAGCAACTACCAGCTTCAATTTATAAGATTTCGACAATGGCAAACTCAACTCTTGATGCTCTAAAGATGTTACGTTTTGTTAAGGAAAATGCAAAAAGAGGAACACGTATCGTTGGTATCTGTATGGGAGAACATGGACACTCTACTCGCATATTAGGACCGATATTTGGAAGTGAAATTATCTATGCAACCCTCTCAGATGGACTCAAAACAGCACCTGGACAGCTTACTGCCGACGATTTAGTAAACTGTTACGGCTACAAAAAAATCAACAAAGAGACCTCCATTCTTGGTTTGATCGGTGACCCCGTTAAAAAAAGCCCAAGTCATGGCACACACAATTTCGTTATCAAGCATCTTGGTATCAATGCTATATACCTCAAGTTTTTGGTGGCACCAAGGGATCTTCATGATTTTTTAGAGGTAGCGAAGCGTTTAGATTTCAAAGGTCTGAGCGTGACAATGCCTCTAAAAGAATATGTGAAAAAAGAGCTATCAGAACCTTCTAAAGATGCAGAAACAATAGGTGCGATCAACACGCTGAAATTTAGCCACAAAACTCTTGAAGGCTTTAATACAGACGGGAAGGGCGCGCTTGATGCTATTGAGGAGGTAACGAATGTTAAAGAGAAAACAATCGTATTATTAGGTGCCGGTGGAGCAGCAAAAGCAATCGCTTGGGTTGCTAAGGAACGTGGCGCAAATCTGGTGATTCTCAACAGAAGTATCGTCAAAGCTGAGGAACTTGGTAAACAAGTCGACGCACGTTACGGGGCTCTATCCGAATTTTCAGACTTCGCAGCTGAAGGATATGACATTCTTATCAACTGTACCTCCCTAGGCATGTTTTCTGACCAACCTAAATTACCTATAGATTGTGGCGAAATGTTGGATGAAAAAGTCGTCATGGATATTATTCCAGGTCATGAACCCACACAATTTATCGAAGAAGCAAAAAAGAAACGATGTGTTACCATACAAGGGAACGACATGCTCATGCTTCAAGCTGTAGAACAATTCAAAATTTGGTTTAACAATACTCTACCTACGGATAAACTTAAGGAAGCTTTCAAAGAAGCTTTTCAAATCAATTAGAACTTCCCATAATCCGCTTGCTACCCCAATGGGGTTAACTTAAATAAATGTTGCACTAATAGGAGAGGTGTTGTTGTTGAGAGTTTTTTATACCGATCGTGTTTCAAAATTTGGGATTTTCACTTTCTTGAAATTTTGAAGAAATTACAGTATTATCATTACTCTATAGATAAACGATAATGAAGGAAGGTTATAATGAAAATAGGTGTGCCGAAGGAGATTAAGCCACAAGAGTACAGGGTAGGAGCAACGCCTGCAATGGTGCGTTGCCTCGTTGATGCCGGTCACGAAGTTCTTATCGAAAACGACGCAGGTAAGGCAATTGGATATAGCAATGAGGATTTTTTAAATGCTGGAGCCAAAATTGTCAAATCTGCTGAAGAAGTATACGACTCAGAAATGGTGATTAAGGTTAAAGAGCCACAAGCTTCAGAATATTCTCTCTTAAAAAGAGGACAAATTTTATTTTGCTACCTTCACCTAGCACCCGATCCACTACAAACAGAAAGCTTACTCAAACAAGGTGTTGTCGGAATTGCATACGAAACTGTAACAGATAACCGAGGTAAACTTCCTTTATTGGAACCTATGAGCGAAATAGCGGGCAGGATTTCCGTCCAAGTTGGAGCCATGTCACTACAGATGAATAATGGAGGTAACGGTGTTTTAATGGGGGGAGTCCCAGGCGTACTTCCAGCAAAAGTTGTTATCATTGGAGGTGGTGCCGCCGGTTCTGAAGCTGCGCGTATGGCTTTTGGACTCGGAGCTGATGTGACAATCCTTGATACAGACTTGCAAAGACTGAGATATTTAGATGCTCTGTTTGGGCATAAGTTAAAAACGCTATACTCTTCTACACTTGTTCTAGAAGATGCTATCAAAACTGCTGATCTAGTGGTTGGTGCTGTCTTGGTGCATGGGAAAAAGGCTCCTAAGCTCATCACTCGCGATATGTTAAAGATCATGACACCTGGTGCTGTTCTTGTAGACATAGCAATTGACCAAGGTGGCTGTTTCGAAACTTCTAGACCAACAACCCATGAAAACCCTACCTATATAGAGGAGGGGATTGTTCACTATTGTGTAACGAATATGCCAGGCGCTTGTGCTAAAACATCGACTCAAGCATTGACAAATGCGACTATGAAGTCTGCTCTGACAATTGCTAATAAAGGTGTTAGAGAGGCTTTAGAGGATGATGAACACCTTAGAAATGGATTAAACGTATGCCTTGGAGAGGTCACTTGTAAACCTGTCGCTATCGATTTAGGCTATAACTATTGCTTGCCAGAGAGGATGTTACAAGAAGTATGAGATATATCGTCGGGATAGATCTGGGAACGACAAACACAACGGTTGCGTATGTCGACACGCATAAAGACTTACGTTTCGTTCAAATTTTCGAAATTCCACAAACCGTGGGAGAGGGGCGTGTAGCTAAATGCTCTACTTTGCCATCATTTTGTTATATTTCATCTGATGGAGAATTTCCAAGCGGTGCCCTTGATCTTCCATGGAGGAAAAGACAAAAGTACGTTATTGGTAGTTATGCTCTTCAGTATGGTTCACAGGTACCTACGGGACTCGTCACTTCTGCAAAAAGTTGGTTGTGTTACCACACAGCCAGTCAAAAAGAAGCTGTTCTTCCTGTCGATTCGAAAGATGACTCTATGCGAATTAGTCCCATAGAAGCAACTCGGCGCTACCTTGACCATATTCGCCAAGCGTGGAACTATTCGATCGCAAAAGGAAATCCCGACGATGAATTAGAACAACAAGAAATCATATTGACAGTTCCCGCTTCGTTTGATGAGGTAGCCAGAGCTTTAACAGCAGAGGCAGCAAAAAATGCAGGCTTTGAGAAAATTACATTTCTAGAAGAACCTCAAGCAGCGTTTTATAACTGGATTGCTCAACATGAGAAAAATTGGGAAGAGAATTTCCAAGATGGGGAGTCTATTTTAGTTTGTGACGTCGGTGGAGGAACAACAGACTTTAGCTTGATTCGCTACCAAAAGAAGGATCAAGTAGGAAGTTTCGAAAGAATGGCTGTAGGAAATCACCTTCTTCTTGGAGGAGATAATATCGACTTAACCTTGGCGTATTATCTCGAAGAAAAATTACAAAAAGAATGTCATCAAGAAGTGGCTCATGAGCAATGGAAGCGTCTTTATCACGAGGCCAGGAACGCTAAAGAGCATCTGCTCTCAGGGAAAGAGGAGTATTACAACGCTACAATCCAGGGTAAAGGGGCAAGTGTTATCGAAGGGTCTCTTTCTATCACCCTGAATCGAGACGAAGTGATTGAGCTATTACAAAATGGATTCTTTCCGATCAAATCCTGGGAGGAGGCAAAAAAACTAAGCAAAGCGAAAGGGCTGCGAAGCAATGGGCTTCCTTACGAAGATGACCCATGTATCACAAAACAGCTCGCTTGCTTTTTGAATGTAAACTGTAAAACAGAAGAAGAGCTTCCTAGTCACCTTCTCTTCAACGGTGGAACCATGATGGCACCCGTTTTTCAAGAGGCTATCAAGAATGCATTCAAATTATGGTTTCCTAAAATTCCTTTAAATGTCCTTTCAGTAAAAAATATGGAGCAGGCAGTCTCGAAAGGCGCTTCGTACTTCGGACGTGTTCGTAGAGGTGAAGGTGTAAAAATAAAAGCTGGTTCACCAAGAAGCTTTTATTTAGAGCTAAATATGGCTGAAAAGGAAACCACAAAAAAAGCTCTCTGCTTACTCCCTCGGGGGATTGATGAAGGAACGGAAGATATCTGTCCACGAGACTTCTCTGCGATTGCAAACAGTCCAGTAAGTTTCACACTCTATGCTTCACACACACGTTTGGGAGATGAAATAGGTGATATCATCTCCATAGACCCCTCAGAGCTACATCCACTACCGCCTATTAGTACAATCCTGAGGTTTGGAAAAAAATCTCCAGCAACTGAAGCAAAAGATATACCCGTTACCATTGGAATTAGCTATACAACACTAGGAACTCTTGAGTTGTGGCTACAGTCCAAAATTACCGACCATCGCTGGAACCTTGAGTTTCAATTAAAATCTTCTTCTGGGCAGGATGATCAACTAGCCCTAATCAAAGAAGGGCGTCATGATGAAACGTTTAATGCCAACTTCTTAGAAGAAGCTAAAAATGTGCTATTTGATTTGTTCACTCCAGGAGGAACAACAAAGCCGGAGAAGATTATTGAAATCCTCGAAGGTATATTTGAACAACCCCGTCTTGAATGGTCACCGTCTATATTGCGAGGACTTTGGGAAACACTTCTAGAGAAAGTGAAAAGTCGTAAACTCTCCCCAAAACATGAAGCTCGCTGGTGGAACCTCGCAGGCTTGTTCCTGCGCCCAGGATTCGGCTACCCCCTCGATGATCACAGGATGAAAGAGTTGTGGAAGGTTATCCTTAGTGAAACGAATCAGAAATCCTCTGATGAAGTTTCCATTCAAAAATGGATCTGTTTGCGACGTGTTTCAGGAGGTCTCAATAAGGGACAACAAAACCAGATTTATCATCAAATAATGCCCTCCATTTTTAATAAACAATCTGGTAGAATAGAGCTATCAAAAGGATGTGATAAGTACCACTACAAGGAAAAAATCCGAACATTAGCATCCCTTGAGCGTGTGGAATTTAAGGCAAAAAGGACCCTTGGTAAAGCACTCATAGAAGCCATTATCAAAGCCAAAGGTGGCTCTAGTGACGAAATTTGGGCGGTAGGGCGAATAGGTGCTAGAGAGCCTCTTTATGTATCTCAGGCAAATGTTTTGCCTGTTGAAGATGTATCTCCTTGGATCCAGTCTTTATTACCACATTCTAAAGGTGAAAAACGAGCTCTCGCCCTCGCTATGCTAGCTAGAAAAACACCGCATAACGAGCTCAATGTAAAGAAAGAAATAAGAGAACAAGTGAAAAATCTTACAGAGTCTACTCATTTACACAAAATGATTGATGGACATGAAACACTGACTGCCCAAGAAAAAAATTCTGTTTTGGGCGATCACCTACCGCCTGGAATCATCCTTAGGACACAATAATTGATTCAATAACGGGGATAATTTTACGCTTATGCAACTACCCAGTAAACTGCAGAAGTACCAAAAGAAAGCGCAAAAACTTATCGGTAACGGTAGAGTTTGTGGTATCGAATTTTCTGGCGAAACTTATCAAGTACTCGTTAAACCCGAGCAAGATAATGATGAAAAAGAATTCTGGGCATTTTTACAACTCGATTCACTAGGGGCTATTCAAGATGCTTTTTGTGCATGTGAAGAGTCTGAAGAGGAAGGCTCTTGTGTACATATAGCCGCCGCCTATTTACGTATATACAACCACAGAAAACGTCCCCTCCACGCTAGATTTCGTCAGTCCTTATGGAATGAAATCTGTAAAATAATGGTGGAAAGGGTTGGAGATGACCCCTCTTTGTTAGAGACAGATGAAACGTCCTATTTCATCAGAGATGGTAATAAACTTGTTTTTTCTATCTCATCTAATGACCCTCAAAATCAAAAAAAACTTGATCACATCGTTAAAGAACGGGAAGAAGAGACTGAAGAAACCTCATTAAAGTTTTCCAATCTGAATGAGCAAGAACTTGCTCTATGGCGAGAAGGTAAACCAACTCCTGAGTTAAAGTATGAACTATCCTATTGGAATGACATCGCTAAGTGGTTGATGACCCTTCAAGATGAAAGAAAAACCTATAATATCCTGTTTGAGTATTCGGAAGATCGTACACCTATCAGTATGCGTATCTCTTTTCCGGAAATCGATATCTTTTTTGATTTACCTCGTAAAGATCTGACGCGAATCATTCCTTATCTGAACAGTGTGAATTCACCACTAGCTGTACATACTACACAACGAGAAGCAATCCAACAAATTACTTACGATAAGAAAAGTGGAAGCCTAGAAGTACAGCTTAAAGATGAGTTCAGAAGTCATGAACAAGATTTTGAAGCAGGTGATAAAAAATATCAGTTTAATGGGTGGATTTATAAACCTGGTGAGGGATTCTATGCTATAGACCAACATCATATCCTCGCTCAAAGAAAAATTACAGGTCAGAGGTTATCAGATGTTCTTGACTCCCATACACATGTCGTCCAAAGACTACTTGTAGGTGATGAGTTGTTTGAGGAGCCTGTTAACGTCAACTATTCCCTCAAGTTTGATGATAAATGGGACTTGCACGTCGAAGAATATTTATTTGAACCAGGTGACTTAATAAAAGGGAACTCACGCTCTTTTGGTGACTGGGCATACATCGACGGAAAAGGATTTTATAATATTGTCGGCCGTCATTTTAAGGAAAAGAAAAAGACGATCCCCTCGGAAGAGTTACACCACTACGTCACAAAATACCGTACCTGGTTAAGTAATGTGAAGGGGTTTGAAACGAACTTAATGCCTATAGAGCTAAGAGTTGGATTTTCAATCGACAGAAAAGGGGATCTTGTTTTTGAAAGGATCCTTGCAGCTGATTTTGGAGATGCTAAAAGCAAAGACTTCGGACCATGGGTATATATAGAAGGACAAGGATTTTACTCAAAGGTGACCTCTAATATCTCACTAACAGTCGATCCAGGGACTCCTATTCATAGAGAGGATGTTCCCAGTTTCATAAGAGGTAACCGTGAAGAATTGAGTCTGATTCATGGATTTTTTAATCCCGTATGTCCCATTAAAAGCGCATATATGGATATTGAAATTGTTGATCACTACACACTGAGGATAGTGCCAGTCTACGAATACATAGAGACTATTAATCCTGAAGAAGTGATTTTTTACAATCATTTGGTATATGTAAAAAATAGAGGTTTTTATGAGTTACCTCTGGCTTTGCGGTTACCAGAAAAATATAGCCAAGAAGTGATTATCAAAGGCAATCGCGAGATCGAAGAATTTATTGGAATTGACCTCTACACTTATCGACATCAATTTGGTGCCATTGACTATAGAGTCCATCCTCCAGAAAATCTTCGGGTTGAAGCAGAGAAAATCGTTTCCGCGGAAAAAAAAGGAAAAAGCGTCTATGGCTTTCAACTGATGTACGTTTCTGACCACGGAAAAATAGGGATGATTGATGTATGGAAAGCTATACAAAGTAAAAAGAAATATCTCTTTTCGGAAGCTGGACTCATAAAACTACAAGACTCCCGCTTCGACTGGGTCGCTGGTGTTCAGAAAAAACAGGTCGATCTAAGAAGTAGTCTGTTTCTTTTTTCTACTTTGGAGTTTTTAAAAATTGATTCCTTTGATGAAATTTTTCTTAGAAAAAGCCGTCGTGCCGATTACAAAGAGTCTAAGGAAATTTTTGATATGCTTAAGGGAATTGATATCAAAGAATCTCCTGATATTTCTCAGCTTAAAAGCGATTTACGACCTTACCAGGAAACAGGGGTTAAGTGGCTTTGGTACCTATACCTGAACAATCTTTCTGGATTGCTTTGTGATGATATGGGGCTCGGAAAGACTCACCAATCGATGGCGTTGATCGCTGCGATCCGCGCATTTCATAATCGATACCAACCGAATCAAAAGATCCATTTTTTGGTGATATGTCCCACTTCTGTTATTTATCATTGGGAAGAGAAACTACAACAGTTCCTCCCCGGAATTCGGGTTTGTACTTTTCATGGAACCAAACGTAGTATCAAAGACTTCAAAAACGATTATGATATTTTACTCACTTCATATGGGATCTGGCGTAATGAATCCGAGTTCCTAAAACAGGTTCCTTTCGAACTCGCCATTTTCGATGAGGTACAAATCGCTAAAAATCACACCAGTCGCGTTCACCGTACCTTATTATTGGTCAATGCAAAAATGCGTCTTGGACTCACAGGTACGCCCATAGAAAATCAAATACGTGAACTAAAATCACTGTTCGATATCGTATTGCCGAAGTATATGCCTAACGAGAAAATTTATATCGAGCAGTTCATCAAACCCATTGAGAAAGAGCAAAGTGAAGAGAAGAAACTTTTGCTTAATCGATTCATTAAACCATTTACGTTACGACGTAAAAAAGAGGATGTTCTCACAGACCTACCACCGAAAACTGAAGAAATATCTCACTGCGATCTTTTGCCAGACCAACACTCTTTGTATAACGAGGTTTTGAAACTATCTCATCGAAAGATCATTCAAGAGCTTCGAGATCAAAAGAATCCTGTTCCCTACATTCATATTTTCGCTCTGTTATCAAATCTAAAACAAATTTGTAATCACCCTGCTGTTTACCATAAGGACCCGAAAAATTTTGAAAAGTATGAGTCAGGGAAGTGGAACCTATTTGTAGAGCTGTTAAACGAGGCTCGAGAAAGTCAGCAGAAAGTTGTTGTTTTCTCCCAATATCTATTCATGATGGACATTATCGAGCTTCATCTGAAGCAAAATGGCATCAAATATGCAAGCGTTCGAGGCGCAACAATAAGGCGGGGAGAGGAAGTCAAAAGATTCAATACAGATCCGGAATGTGAGGTTTTTGTTGGATCTTTACAAGCCACTGGACTTGGAGTGGATCTTACTTCAGCATCCGTTGTCATCCATTACGACAGGTGGTGGAATGCAGCCCGTGAAGACCAAGCGACCGATAGGGTGCATAGAATAGGACAGACCAGAGGTGTTCAAGTATTTAAGCTCGTAACGAAAAACACCTTCGAAGAAAAAATCGACGCTTTGATCCTCAAAAAAGGACAACTCATGGAAGAAGTTGTCGGTACCGACGACCATCAATTCGTCAAGACATTCTCGCGAAGTGAGCTTGAAGATCTCCTTGACTATGTAGAATGGTAGCAGAAGCACCTAGTTGCTTCGCTCATCGAGCAGGCGAGAGCTTGTCATCCATCTTTCAGAACGATAGCGCCAGTAGTAAACAAGGAATATTGTCACGCTGTAACAAAAGATAATCATCCAGGCATCATCAGCACCGCCACCTGCGTAGAAGACAATGAGTAGTAACGGAAGTACATATGCCGCGATATTGAGGATCGTTCCCGCATAAAGGAGAAATTTGGTATCACCTGCAGCCGTAAGTAACCCTGCAATGACACGTGTATAACCATCGAATAAGAAAAATAAAACACACCATAAACATCCCCACTTGATCGATGTGATAAAGGCAGGCGTCACTAGGATTTTCTCATCCTGTTGATTCAAAAAGAGGTCGATAATCTGATCGGAAAATGTTAGGTAGACCGTCGCTACAATTACAAAAAATAATGTTTGCAAACTGAGAGCAGAGCGTAACACTTTTTTTACTAACGCTACCTGCTTACCACCCAGTAAGTTGGCACAAACAGTCGTCACACCTTTTGACAATCCCTCATAGAGGAAGAATACGAGGAAAATCAAACTTTGTATCATAGCAGCAATCGTTAAGTTTTCCTGCCCAGCATAAGCCATAATACGAAAAAATATGAAGTGTGAAAATAGTTCAACTGTAATCCCTAATCCAGCAGGAAACCCAATGCGGAGTGATTCCTTGAGTATTTTCAGGTTGAATGATAACTTATTGGTTCCATACCTTTCGCGATAACTTTTCTTCAAAAAAATACAGATGAGAAAAATGACCTGAAAGGTCTCAGAAAAACCAGTAGCTAGCGCCGCACCAAAAATTCCTAACGAGGGGATAGGACCATAACCGTAGATCATCGCGTAATCTAAGACGATATTCAAGAGATTGGCTAAAACAGAACAAATCGTCACTGTCATGACCCGCCCAGATCCTATGAAAAATCCTGCAATAGCGACATTAACAAAGAAAAGCGGAGCAAATACAATCAATGTAAAAAAGAAGGTCGTCTCCTTTTCTATATTGGGGGAGTCATAAAAGAGGAGCGAAGGAAAAACAAAACCAAATAGTAGAAATAGAGGAGCGAGCATTAGTGAAAACCAGACCATTTGCCAAACAGGTTTGCCTAACTCATGATGTCGGTCTTCACCGTGATACCTTCCGACAAACACCTCTGATATTGCAGCAATAGAAAGAGGAAGCACGATAAACATATAGAGTGCTGTACCGGCTGCAGCAGCAGAATTCAAATCAGTAATCGAGTAGCGGGAGAGAAGGAGTCTGTCAGTAAAAAGCATTAAACTGAAGGAAAATAAACTGAGAATCAAAGGCCACGAGATCGCCCAAATTTCTCTTAGACTCCCTACAGAATGTTTAGTGAGTTGGTACGTTGGCTTATTCATTCCTCAAACTCATAATCGACAACCTCATTATCCTCTAATTCTCTGAGATAGTCAATGTCTTCTAAGGAGCGTTGTGGGAGTCGCTGCTGTTTTTTGTCTTTGCCAGCTTTTACCTTGTCTTTAAGGTAGATGTTGATAGGCATTCCGGTAAAGGCATATTCTTTACGAAACTGATTGTATAGATATTTTTTATAGGTATCAGTCATTAGCTTTGCGTGATTAACGAAAAGAACAAACTTCGGAGGCTCAATGCCAACTTGAGCCATGTAATAAACTCGTAATCGTTTTCCCGTAATCAGTGGAGGGTGGTTGAGCTGCATGGCACGACCAACAAATTTATTCAGTTGGTGGGTGGAGATACGTTGACGACTTTGCTCATATACCGTTTTGATAAGCTCGAAAATTTTATTAATGTTACGACCTTCTTTCACCGACATGAACAGTTTTGGGCAGTGACGTAAAAAGTGAACCTCATCCTCAATATTCTTCGCGCAGTGTTCCATACGGTATCCATGAACAAGATCCCACTTATTGAAAAGAATGATACACCCCTTACCCGCATCTTCAATCATGTTGGCGATTTTTTTCTCTTGCGTTGTCATCCCTTGTGTCGAGTCAAGCATCAACAAACAGATGTCCGATCGCTCAATTGCTTGTTTCGTACGTATGGATGCGAACTTTTCGACAACGTCAGCTTCCGCATGTTTTCGTTTGATTCCTGCTGTATCAATGAACGTATATTCTTCATTTCCATGAATAAAACCAATATCAATGCTATCACGTGTCGTTCCTGGTATCGGACTGACAATACAGCGATCATCCTCAAGTAAGTAGTTGATAAGTGAGGATTTACCTACATTTGGTCGACCAATAATCGCGATTTTCATTCCCGGAGGCTCTTCTAAATCTTCATCGGAAATAGTAAACCCATCCATCGCCATCTCAAGCAATTCCGCTATTTGCCAATTTTGAGTTGCTGAAACGGCAACTTTATTCGAAATTCCAAGGCGCTCAAACTCGTAGATCAAGTGTTCTTTTTCGTAGTGGTCGACTTTATTCACAGCAAGAGTGAGAGGTTTGTTTGTTTTTAAAAGAATTCTTGATAATTCGATGTCGAGATCTGTGATACCAATCTGTGAATCGACAACCATGACGATCGTGTCAGCTTCTTCGATAGCAATTTCCGCTTGCCGCTTGATATCGTCATTAAAAAGTGCTGGGGAGCGAGGGTTGATTCCTCCAGTATCGATGACTTCAAAAGGAACGCCGAATATCTCGGATTCTGCGTACAAACGATCACGTGTAACACCCTCCGCTTCATCGACGATGGCGATACGTTTTTTACAGATACAGTTAAAAAGGGCAGATTTCCCGACGTTCGGCCTGCCTACTATTGCTAATTTTGGTAGTCGACTCATGATATTTTCTTTTAAAGATTAGAATTAATTTCAAAAAAGATTCTACCATAATTCTATTAATTAAATAAAGAAACTCTTGCAAATGATCAAGGGATCAAGCATTAAAAAAGTTATTTTGTTTTTAACATTCTCTTCTCTTCAGTCTTGCCGAGTTAAAGTCTTTTTCCTTTGTAATAAAAATTTATATTTTGGTATAAGAAATCGACAAAAACCAAGGACTAGTACATATGTCGTCAACCATTCAAGATTGCTCTGTTCCAAATGCAAAACAGGTCCATAATAAAACTGCTGGAGAGGAAACAAAAGAACAATTCCAAAAAGATTTAGAGGAGCTAGACATAAAGATAGCTAAACTGAAGGAAGAGATATTAGGATATGAATCGAATGAAGAGGTATTTTTTATGAACCTTGAACCTGTAGACTTGATTAGGCCACGTCCGTTTTGGTCGACTAATGATGATACTGCTAAAAAATATCGTTTTAAACTATTTACAGGAGTCCCACTAACGAGGTGTGAATTTATTGATGGGAGCGAAGAGCACAAAGGGACTTTCAGTGGAGATGAACCTTCCTTTCTAGAAAAGGGAGAAATTTTTTACACTCCTGCTTGGGGAGATCATTCCGATAACGTACGTACTGTGATTAAATTATTTGTTAAAGCTAAGGATCTCCCTGAAAACCGTTTTAAAAAAACTACTGCACAATCATCATTAAAAGCAAGCATACAGAGTCGCCAATTGAGAGAATCCTTAATTGCTGATTTACATTGAATTTTGAAGGATGATCGGGATACTCTCCTAATTCTGGCTTATAAAACAATTATTTATGGTGAAACTTTTTTTTAAAAAAAGTATATCACCAAGGTATGGACATCAATCACTACTTCGAAGATCTTTCATTTACCTCCTTACGTAATGATATCGCCCATGCTAATATAGCCTCTCTTCGAAAAGATCTCATCGCCGGTGTGACTGTTGCTTTACTGACCGTACCACAAACGATGGCATATGCTTTAATAGCTGGCCTACCCATCTCTTGCGGGATTTTTGCTGCGATTTTTTCTGCGATGATTGCATCGATCTGTGGCTCTTCAAGACATTTAATCGTCGGCCCTAGCAACGCCATTGCAATCCTTATTCAAGCAGGGACAGCACAGGTGCTCTACACATACTACCGTGATCTTGGTGGTGTGGAAAGAGAGTTCATGGCTGTGAATATTCTAATGCAGCTATCGCTAATGGTTGGTATTTTTCAGTTTATGGGAGCCGTGTGTAAGCTCGGTCGCCTCACCCAATTTGTCAGTCACTCTGTTATCATAGGTTACCTTATTGGATTAGCTGCCGCTGTTATTGTCTCTCAGTCATATACCTTATTGGGGATTCCAAAGTATGAAGGTGTACAGGCCACTTACGATAAGTTTTTATACCTTATCGCCAACCTGCATCTGATTCACTGGCCGACGGCAATACTTGGGTTATTCAGTATTTTTTGCATCGTCATTTTATGGAAAATAGATAGAAGAATTCCTGCCGGCGGTGTGATGTTACTAATCGTTACTATGGTTGTGTATGCAGAGAGTCAGTTGTTAGAGGGTGGGGTCTTTGGAAATGCTAATCTTTTTGAAACAGACCAAGCTTACCATATCAACCAGGTAGGGGATACAGGACTCTTCTACGGTATCATTCCAAATTGGTCATTGCCCTATTTTGACTGGAAAATTATCAATAATATGATCCCTTTTGCTTTTGCCGTCTCATTACTAAGCATTCTAGAATCGACATCGGTTTCTCGATCCATTGCTGCATCTTCTGGACAACGCCTCTCTGTGAATCAAGAAATCCTAGGCCTTAGCATGGGTAACTTAATTTCTTCCTTTGTGGGTGCCATGCCCGTATCAGGAAGCCCTTCGCGAACAGTTTTGAATTTCCAACTAGGTGCTGAATCACGTTTTGCAGCAATTTTTTCTGCAATATCTGTTGCTGCTTTTGTTTTTATCTTGCAGCCAGTGATTTCTCTGATTCCACTAACAGCCCTCGCAGCATTAGTTCTCGTAACGATTATTCGCATTGTCAACAGAGAACAGTTATTGCTCTGTCTCAATGCAACGAACTCCGATGCATTTGTTCTATGGACGACTGTAATCGCCTGCTTATTCTTCAGTTTAGATATTGCCTTCTACATTGGAGTGGTCTTATCTATTACGCTTTACCTGAAAAAAGCAGCGACGCCACATGTTAAAGAATTTGAAGTAGATGAAAAAGGGAAACTGCATCAATGCCCAAAATTCAAACTTTCTGAAGAACGGGCAATTCGGTTTGTGAAGGTAGAAGGTGAATTGTTTTTCGGTGCTGCTGATATTTTTCACTCAACCTTGAAATCCTTGATGCTATCTGATACTTCTACGAAGGTCATTATTTTGCATTTAAAAAATGCTCGAGATATGGATGCGACAGCTTGCCTCGCTTTGCAGCAGCTTCATGACTATCTGACAAGTTCTGGTAAGCAGCTTGTTATTTGCGGGATTACTAAAGAGGTGTGGCGTGTGTTGGATGCGTCCGGAATAATGAGGGTTGTCGGTAAAGATAATATCTATTCGTTCGATGAAAAACATCCGAGTCAGCATATGTTTCATGCAATGGAACGAGCGAAATGGCTCGTGAAACAAAATGAAGAGATAAAACAGTTGCTGCAACCTATATCGCATTCGGCTCAAAATTTGGTATAACATCAGCCGCATAACGACTGATGTTTGTTAAAAATGATATCTTTTTGGGGTTTAATCGAGTGTTTCTAATTTTGTCCAAACTCTTTGATTAATTCCATATTATGTGAATAATAATTCTTCGCCTTTATTTTACAGTCGATTTCCTTTCCTCCGATAATTCCTTCAAAAGAATCATTCAAAATGAACCGGTAACAAACATAGTTTCCTAATTTAGTGTTGACAACATTCACACTATATCGTGGAATAAGAGGGGGGATGATATCTCTATGATCATTCATCATGTTGTGCGAAACTTTCTCAACTCCTCTAATATATGCAAAAACATTGTCACCAACTTTTAAGCCACTCGCTTTAACCCCGCGATGAATATAAACTGTAGAGTTTATGCCAATAGATACATTTTTAATTGATTCGTTGCAAAGGTGTAAAACACTACCTCTTCCAACAGTAACATTCTCATATGTAACCGATCCGGTTGTTAATATTTCTCCTTCCGGTAATTTGGATGAAAAAAGGTGTTGAATTTTCTCTAATTGACAATTTATTTTTT
>JBCDHL010000001.1:0-18029 GCA_038750095.1 Chlamydiota bacterium | reverse complement strand
TTTAACCCCATCTGCTGTCTCAGGAAGAACTTCAGTTCTATTATCACCATCCTCTAGGAATACCATTCCGGAACTTTTGTCCACGAATAGTGGAAAAAAGAGGGTTGGTCTGGTAATTGGATTGAAAGCTTGATTTCTGTTTCTTAAGCCAATTTTACGGAATTTACCACTCTCGTCTTCCTCGTTATATTCCGAAACCATATCACCAGACTTCTCTAATCCGCGCATAGCAGATAGGTTTTCGGAATCTCTAGTGTAGACTAGTACATATTCATGTGTTTTTGCAATGAATTTATCAAGATTTCTACCTCTAGGATTTAGTTTAACAGATAAAGAAGCGATGAAGTTATCCTCACCAAAAATTTGATCCATTAGTAATTTAAGATTCGATTGTTCGTGGTCATCAATTGAAACAAAAATTACTCCATCATCAGTAAGTAGGTTCCTAGCTAGATGCAATCTTGGGAGCATCATGTTCAGCCAATTACTATGATAATGTCCACTGTCCTTTGAGTTTTTACGGAACATGCCTTCCTTCATCATATACCCCTCATCATCCTTATCTCCTATGCGCTGGGCATATTCCTCCTTGGTTTCCGAAAACTTGTCTGGGTAAATGAATGAATCCGAACCCGTATTATAAGGCGGGTCGATGTAGATCATTTTAATCTTACCATAATAGGACTTTTGCAGCACCTTCAGCACTGCAAGATTTTCACCTTCGATGAAGACATTCTCTGTCTCATCCCAATTGATTGAATCTTCTGGATTTGGAACTAAGGTCTCGGTAGTTGGTCTTTGGAGAACTTTGTAAGCGTCGGTCTTACCTGGCCAGTTGAGTTCGTAGCGTTCTCCCTTATTTACGGTTTCCTCACCGATAAGGATTTTTAGCTTTTCTACATCTAGTTTTCCTTCAGAAAAAGCGGTGGGAACAATGGCTTGCAGTTGGGCAATAAGGTCTTCCGTAAGGTTGAGTGATTCTCCGTTCATGGGCAGTCTTTAGTAATTCGCTAAGATAAATGAATTTCACAAGGAAGTTGGTACGTACGATACAAGAAGTTACCATAGTGGTTTTTTGATAGTATGCCAGTGATACATTGATTTCCTGCTTGATTTTTTCACTTACTCGCTTACCCCTGTAGCGTACGAAACAAAACCGATACGCTATGGCAAAAACAAGTAACAAGCCTCTTCCTACGCCAACGGAAGAGCAATTCAACGCTTTGAACAAGGCGTATAAATATTTTAACCGGAAACTGTTTGGAAATCAGCTTCCCGGCTGTATCCTAAACTTCTCACGACTTCGAGGAACACATGGGTTTCTTGCGCCGGAACGCTGGAAACGGGTTGGTGAGGATGAGTTTGGCATCCATGAGATTAGTCTCACTCCCACTACACTGTACCGGACTCCTTTTGAGATCTTTTCTACCCTAGTCCATGAGATGTGTCATCTCTGGCAATGGGAATTTGGGAAGCCATCTCGGAACGGCTACCACAATAGAGAATGGGCCGCCAAAATGAAAGAAGTTGGACTCATCCCTTCCAGTACCGGAAAGCCAGGAGGCAAGCGCACAGGTCAGCGGATGACCCACTACATTGAGGAAGGAGGTCCGTACCACCAAGCATTTGAAAAGATGCCGGATCGGTATAGACTCCCCTTCACTGCCCTCGACGGTGCAGTTATGAAGGCGTTGATTGAAGGAAAAGGATCGTCTGGATCGAATGACGACGAAGACGACCACCGTACCAAGCTCCGACGAGCCAGGACGAAGGACCGCCGGAAAGTTAAGTATTCCTGCCCTGGATGCGGTATTAACGTATGGGGTAAGCCAGGATTAAAAGTGCGATGCGATGAGGATGATGTCCTCCTTGAACCGCAGAATTGAAAAAGGTGCTTTGGCCTGTCCAAAGCACCTCTAATTTTACCCCAAAAGAACTACATAGACTCTACCGCTCATGCGGATAGCAAAGTGTACAAGTGTTGTACTCTGCTACCCACTCTTCCGATTCAGACTCTTTCATTTCGTCGTTTAGCTGGTCAATGAACCAGACTATTTCATTGGTCTCACGGTGTTTGAAGGATAGGATGTAATCCAGTCCATCGTTTTCCTGAACGAGTCGTTGAGTGATACGGTAGATTTCCGCTACTACTCCGACACCAAGATCGGATTGGACAGTTGCAGTAACTAATGGACGACCATCAAAACGGTAGGTTCCGGTGGTCTCTTGGGGTGTAACTACTTAGGTGCTTTTGTCTCATTGAGCCTGTTAAAAGCTAAATTCTCTTCCGCTCAGGATTACTTTTAGTGCTTCAAAGACATGGTGTCCTTGCTTGCGTAAAGTTGATATTACCCCTTGCATACGAGCATAGCGTTGCGCACCAGTCTGCGTACGGAAGCAGCCCGCTACTTTTTGTTTGCCCTTGGCCGGACGCAGGTCTCGCTCGGCTTGATTATTAGAAAATGGCACGCCATCTTCCATGACAAAGCGCAGTACTTCCGCTTGTCGTTTGAGTAGGCGCTCGGCCAAGTTTCGACCTTTCGTTTTTTTGATTTTACCCTTGTCATTGCGACTTGGTGATGGTTCTTCCTCAAATGCTTGGCGGCATATTTGCTGGTAAAGTCGCCATTCATGGGAGCGGCGATGGATCGTTTTACCTTGCTGGTATTTATCGTATAACTGAAGTAACAGCAGGTACATCTGCTCGGCCCAAGACCGCTTTTGTTCCACCTGAGCGGTCAGTTCGCGTAGCAGATGGGGCACACATAGGCAATGTACAGCCAACACGTAGCCCCAATAGGTCGACAAGCAGTCATGGATTAAATAGCCCGTATAGTCCTTGAGTGCTGCGGCATACTCGTTAATCGCTTCACGGCCTCGCTTGGCGTGCGCAAATAAGTACGTCCACTTGTCATTACTCAACACGTGTAACCAATGTCGTTTACCTCCAATATTCAGCCCCGTTTCATCGCCATGAATACTGGCACTGGAAAATAAATGATCTTTAATCGATTGTTCAACCGATTCACAGCGATCATTGCCCTTACTCAAAAATGATTGTATCGTACCATCGTTAATGGACTGGCCGTACAGATCACCGAATAACTCACCGATGTTTTGATGACTCAACTGACATTTAACCGATAGTAAGTTCACCACCGCCTGTACGCCATGACCATATTGAACTGGAGCCGACACGCCACTAGGGAACTCCCCTACATTAACCGCTCCACAATCCGGACAGCAGCAACTCATCTGCTGGTATTCGACCACTTCCAACTTCGGGGGAGGAATATCAAAGATCTGCCGGCGCGCATTCACTTCCATGTCTTGACGCAATAAACGCTTGCCACAAGCACAGCGCTGGGGGCGTAACTGCTTGATTTCATCAGGCTGTTCCACCATCTCGAGCGTATCTCCTTTATGGCCCGCTTGGCCTCCATTTGATTTGGGCACCTTGGGTAGCCCTGTACGCCTAGTTCGCTTGGGCTTGTTTTCATCGCTACTCGGAGGACGTGAGGAGTTTTGGCTATTTTGATTTAAGCGAGCTTGCAATTCCCGTACCTGATTTTGTAGGCTTACTACCTGGGTCACCAACAACTGTATTTGCTCCTGCTGTTGCAAAATAATTCGATGACAATCTGCTATGTTATTCGGTAGCTGCAAGCCATTTTTGATTTATGACAACATAAAATACGACTTTCAGTTGAGAGTTTCGGAATTTTGACCTAAGTAGTTACCTTGGGGTTGAGGTTCCCAAGGGAATTTTGTCTCAGTAGACATAGGCAAAAGATTTGGTTGCCTATGGTTTATAGTCATCATTTGCGCAACTACAATTTTTCTCTGTACCTTGAAAACGCACTATTTGAAAGTGCGCTTTTACATTTTTCTTGTAGTGTCATGGAGATAAGAAGAACTCTTTCCAGAGTTGATCTTAAGTGATTTACCGTGTTGTTTTCCGGTACTGAACTTCGCAGGTATGTTGTTGCTTTCACTAACAATACGCAGCGAAGTCTCATTTCACTCGGAGTACAGATAGCTGAAGCCAAACGTTCTTTTGACAACATCACACTTGGATGACGAACTGATCCCCAAGGTGTAGTCTTTGTAGACATTGGCACTTCAACTGACTCTTACGATGAGGCACGCCGTTTGCAGAAGCAATACAACCAGCAAGCAATCCGAGATACGCGGAATCAGGAGGAAATCTTTTAGGAGGTTTCCTCCTTCTCCTGATTCCCTTTTTTAGCTCGCTTGACTCTCCTCTGCTCATTCCACTTTCTTCCCGCTTTTGTCAGCACTACTCTAAAAATAGTGTTGGGTGACATCGTTCAAATAGCACTTTGAGGAACTTCTCTTTCGATTCCATTAGTCTTCGCGAGGACTTTGTAATATTGCATGGTATGCACGATGGAATGATATAAAGTAACCTGCTTATAGTCCGGTTGCCAGTAATTACAAGCCATTTGTAAGTTTTGAAGCACTTACAAAATCAACTGTCTTTGCATTGAATCGCTACTCCTCTACACTTCCATTTTTGTTTCGTACGATTCAAGCTAATGTGATTTCTTGCTAACCCTGGCTATAAAGAATTCCTCAGTTCGGTCAAACAACGTATTCAGCAAGCACAGGTTAGGGCAGCATTGGCCGTCAATCAAGAACTTCTACTCCTCTACCGACATATCGGGAAGCATATTTTGGAGATACAAGCCAAAGCAGATCGGTGAGATAAAGTCGTTTCACAATTGGCAAAAGACCTCAAAGAAACCTTCCCAAATATGACAGGGTTTTCGAGTAGGAATCTGTTGTATATGAGACGTTTTGCGAATGAGTACGATGATTTTGAAATTGTGCAGCAGCTTGTTGCACAAATCCCTTGGGGACACAATATCGTTCTTATGGATAAGCTCAGCACCTCAGAACAGCGCATCCGGTACGCTCAACAAGCTATCGAAAACGGGCGATCCAGGAATGTGATGATAATGCACATTGAAAGAAAACTATTTGAAGCACGTTGAAAGGCGATTACAAACTTTACAAGGACACTGGCAAAACCCAATAGCGACCTTGCTTCATCGCTTTTGAAAGACCCCTACAATTTCGATTTCCTAATGCTTTCGGATAAGGCAAAAGAAAAAGATATTGAAGATGCCCTAGTGAATAAGATCACTCACTTTTTGCTTGAACTAGGTTTCGGTTTTGCTTACATGGGAAGACAGTTCAATCTCAAAGTAGGACAAGAAAACTTCTACCTGGACCTCCTCTTCTACCACGCCAAGCTCCGCTGCTATGTGGTCATCGAACTCAAGACCACCAAGTTCAAACCAGAATACGCCGGGAAATTAGGATTCTATCAAACGGCCATTGACCGTGAAGTGAAAAGCGAATCAGATAATCCGACCATCGGCATACTCCTCTGCAAAAGCAAGGATGAAATCACCGCACAATACACCCTCGATAGTCTCAAACAACCTATCGGAGTTTCGGAATACCTCCTCGATCACGGCTTGCCAGAAAATCTCCAAGACGAACTTCCTTCCATTGAAGACCTTGAAGGCACTTTGAAACAGATTGAAATCGAGGGCGAGTAGACTTTCAAAATTTCAAAACCTGTTCAAAAATTTGACTTTTTCTGAAAAGTATTTTTTCGCTATTGAATGGCCTTTATTCCTACTTCTCTTTTTGAAAAAGAATCATCAACAAATTGTAATGTCTCTGATTGTTGTTTAATAGTTTTAACTGTTTATATGTTTAGAGAAAAAAAGTCCAGTATTTGCAGTCTCTACACAAGATTGAAATAACAAATTTCCGCTTTGAAGTAACAAATCTCCTGTTTGAGATAACAAATCCTCGCTTTATTGTAACAAATTTCCGGGTTTAAAATAAGTTGAAGTAACAAATCCCCTGTTTGTCTTTGATTGTGACTTATTTGCTTGTAAATAAAGACTTTGGGGGAGTACTGCAATACTTAAAGTAACAAATTTCCGGGTTTAAAGTAACAGCACTTGCAATAGATGTTCTGTTCTTTAGAACCTGAATATTCATCCTTAGCCTCACACTCAGATGAGCAAAAAACAGACAACGCTTTTCGATGGTACGATACAGACTTGGGAAATCAAGAAGCATAGTAGCTTAGTGCAAATGGGGAACATTACTACCTTACGAGAGCGTAAAACATTGAACGCTCTGATCTACATCGCAAAGGATCAACTAAAGAGGCAACCAGAGGAGAGGAGGTTCACTTGTGACCTCTGACAAATCAAACGTTTGACCGGGTGGGACGACTCCAACACAGTAGAACTAAAACAAGCACTTTCCAACTTGGTAGACACCAAGATTGAGTACAATATTCTGAATAAAGACAAAGAGATTTGGTCAGTATTTGCGGTGCTTGCTGAAGCAAGAATTGAAGTACAGGGGAGTGGGAAACCTACTACTGTTACCTTTGAATTCCCTAGTACTGTCTTATGAGCAATAAAGCACCCCAGAATCTATGTGAAGCTAAACTTATTGATGCTCAGAGGTTTTACGAGTAAGCATAGTTTGGCACTATATGAATTCTTAGCAGACTATCTCAACCTCAGCTCTTTTCGTTGTGAGGCCGATGACTTCAGGCGTTTGATGGGAATAGAGGAGGGACAATACCCTTCCTTTACGATGCTTCGTAAAAGAGTGTTAGACGTAGCTGTAGATGAGATTAATGATAAGTCAGATATAGTTGTGTCGTACGAATTAGAAAGGTCAGGGAGAAAGATAACGGCAATCGTTTTCAGGATGGAGCGCAAGAAGGAATCAATAGTAGAACATGGCGCGGAATCAGCTATCCGTGATAAACTCAAATCCTTTTGACTAAAAGGTTCCGTCATTGAAACACTCTTAGAAAACCATGATGAAAGCTATTTACGGGTAAATATTGCGGTTGTCGAAGAGCAGTACAAAAAGGGAAAGATTAAGAATGTGGCGGGGTATCTTCTCAAAGCTTTTGCCGATGACTACAGCGAGCAAATGAAGCTAGACCAATCGACAACCAGGCCACCAAAAACACCTGATCTTTTTGACCAAGAAAGTGAGCTAAGGAAGGAATTTGAAAACCAGAGGAGAGCAGAAGTCGAAAAATATCTCAAAGAATTATCTGAAGAAGAGCAGTCAGCTATTCAAAACGAGTTCCTTGCTGAGAACAAGGATAATATTTGGTATCAATCTGTCAGTAAATCTAAGGACTTTGAGCACCCGATGGTCCAAAATATCTACTTCAGATTTGTTGCATCCAAGCATCTCCCAAAAAAGCACCATTCTTACGAGGACTTTAAGGCTCTAAGAGCAGAAGAAAATTGAAAGACATCCTTATAGGTTTTTTGTAACATATGCTCCACAGTGAATTTTCACCTACCAAAAATCAACGTTTTTGAACGGTTTTAATACCTCATATTATCCGACAGGCCGATTGCTGCCAGGGTAGAGCAGAGGAGTAAGCACAAAGACAGCCAGTATTACCAAAAGCAAAATACTTATTCCAAGGAGTACATAATATTTCCTAGCTCGGCGAAGTCTTTCCTTAGAGAACGATTCTACTCTTTTGGTTTGCTCAGTTTGCAAGTTTGTAAATTTTGTAAGAATCTCCTTTTTTTCATTCTTCTCCTCAGTAAGTAATAGCGCATATTTTGAAGCCTGGTCTTGTAAATTTGAATTGTGTTTTGAAAGGTTGGTTACACGCTCTTCTAATTCTTGAACCTGTTTTTGAAACTTTGAAGGAGAAGGTTCTAAAGTCATGGGTCATTCACTTCAAAGGTTCTGAGGTGCTTGGTTGTATGAAGAATTGTAAGTTTGTAAACCACCTGTATAGAGGATTTTGAAATCTTCAAAGTTTACGAAAGTCTTTCAATGTTCTTTCCTCGTGCGAATATCTCCTTTGTGCTTGTTGAGGTAATTGTAAACAGTCTTCAAAGAGGTTCAAAATTCGTTTGAGAGTTCCTTCGGTGTGACGAATTTCATGGTCTTTGTAAGGATTGAAAGGTTTGAAGAGTATTCAATATCACATAAAAATCAATAAGAACGCGGGACCGTAAAATATGCTTTGCATCCAAAGGCTAAAGGTTTACAATTTTGTCTTTACAGTTCTATGCAGCAATGATAATTCGCTACCTGCAATACCTTATCGAAGATTTCTTTCTGATGATAGCAGAGGTGTCAATGATCGTTTTAGGACTCTGAACGATACTGGCAACACTAGCTACCATTTACCGGATAGTGACGACAACAGCTCAGTACATTGTATAAAGAAAGAGGGATAATCATCCCCCTTTTTCCTTACCATTTGTACCTCAAGTGCCTTAGCTTATGCTTTGAGCGCACTCTAAGAATTTTGATGTCCATTAGCACATCACGAATTTTCAGAAGCACAATCAAACAGCTACACAAGACAATGAAGATGGCAAACAGTCCAAGGAAAACTAGAGCGATTATCCCTAATGCCTTGACAGTCATCTGTTACTGTAATGATGTAAAAACGCCTTGTCCGGCAGCTTAAAGATACGAATAGTTGTGGGGATATATCAGAATACTAGCGGTGGTAATTTCCTGCTGAATTCCGATTGATAGAGGAAGGAATGAGACAGTATTGTTGAGGATAAAAAAGTGGTTATATGTTATTGTTTATCAGGCTGTTAGTGTATAACATGAATTATGGGTTATGTTATACTTTATTTTGGGCTAGTGTGAATGTGCTTTAGTGAGTGAGTAGATTTTGGTGTAAATCTTAACCGTTCGGAAAAAACCTTTTAATGTACTCCTTCCTGAAAACATCATAAGGATGTTCCCAAAATGCTTGAGCAGTTGGTCTTTTAAATCTCTTGTCGGGATCAATACCTATTTTTTTACAATGCTTCTCCCATGCAGATCGTACCGCGTTGTTTATCTCACTCTCCCTTCTTGCTTGACGTATCCTCTCATCATTCTCTCTCCTCAACTCAGACTCTCTCCTAACCTGTTCAAGTTCTTGCTCATGTTTAGCATTTCGATAGGGCGCAGAATTTAGGAACTTTAGCTGGTCTACTCCTTGTTGTAAACGACTGTTCCTGTTTTCTAGTAGCTGAATTGTTCTTTGAAAGCCCATAGACTCAGCTTTCTTGTTAAGAAAATTCATTTTGGCCTCATAGTCGTAGTTGAAAAGCTGTTGTGAGTTTTCAACGGATCTATAAGCATCACGTAATTGGCCTAATAGCTTTTGTGCAGCTAAAGCATTAGAACGATCCCTAGCTTCCAAATCTATAATTGCGTCTCTCGATCTATCATCAAGCTTTTTTATATCGCTACGAAAGTCTAAAAATTTACTCCGTAGCATATTCTCTTGGCTATTTAAGCGGTTATTCTGTCCTTGCAGCATTACTTCTACACCACCTTGTAATGCTCTATATCTTTGTTCTCCTTCCTTTATTTGGTACTCCATCTCTCTTCGGAACTCATCTTGACGCATAGCATATTCTTCTAGGGTGTTGAATACTTCAAGTGCATGTTCTCGCAGATGATACCCTAACTGCATTATGCTTTTTTCAAAGCTGAGCATATTCTGTTGGATAGATTCTAGCCTGTTGAAAAACTCATTTCTAAGGTTTAAAACATTACGAGAAATCTGATCTATTTCTTGCCTCATCTGGTGTTGAAATTGGTACAAGAAATGGAGCATAGCATTGAACTTTTGCTCATAATGAACCGACCTTATCATATCTTGAAGCTCCAGTTTATTCTCTACATCTTCCATCCATTCTTCGAGCTTCTTCCTTTGGTTTTCTTGAAACTCATCTATTGAATAATTCTTTGGTGGTTTCTTATCATTCATGACTTGAAGTTTAGGGGTTCGTAAGAATCTGTTTCAGGAAACTCTGGTGGCTTTTTTTCTAAGTGTTGTAAAAACCTTTCATACATTTGGGACTTCATAGTCAACATCTCAACATCCTTCTTTAAATATTCTATCTCCAATTGTAATGACGAGATTTCTTCTGCATGTTTTTCTTGCTGCTCATTCAGTGCTGATTGTTTTTCCTCATCTTGCTTATCAAGTCTCTCTTTTAAGCTACTGCTCTTTTTCTGATTTTTTATAAGCTCAAGATTCAAGCCGTGAGCAGAAAAAAGGTAGTTAGTTACAAATTCAATTTCTTCTGAGTATCTCTCGTTCACTAGTCGGTCCCAGTGGTGCTGAAAGTGATGAAAATCTCTTTCAAATTCAGGTGGGTATGGGTCTCTTTTAGCTCTGTGAATTTTAGCTAACTTGACTTTCCTTTCGCGTTCATTCCTTATATATTGAAGTATAGCATTTATCAATCCATAAGATTTCAAATCTTGCACTTCAATATTATTAAACTTAGGGATTTCATGAGAACCTGACATGGAAAAAGTTCTTACACTGTTACGATAATTCGATTGTTACTTCTTAAACTTAAGAGGTGGCACAATTTTAATATTAGAGAGATCAATACCAAATATCTTTCTTCCTTCTTCTTTGGGTTCTTCTTTTGGCTTTTCTAGTCTACGAGGAGGTCCTAATTTCTCATATTTCTCTAATCGTCTACATACTTCTCTATATTCGCTTAGTAGTTCTAAGTGTTCCTTAGATTGATCTTCAAATTCTTTATTATATTGAGCAATGTTTGATTCAGCTATTTCATAAACTTCTTCAAGCTGTTTCAACCGAATCTGTAAGCCTCTTATCTCATCATCCTTTCTCTTTTCAGCGTCACCCTGCCTTTGACTTCTATTTGCTGACGCTAGTTCTTCTTTCAAGGTCTTATTTTCTTCGATAAGTCTGGTGACATCTCTATATGCTGCATCCATATCTCTTTGCATCCATTCTATCTGCTCTTTATATGATTTCTCAATCGCTTCTCGATGCTCGTCAGCGGATTTAAGTTGCATTTTTCCTTCAGTTATCAAATCATCTTTGTGTTTTAGATCAAGCTCTGTATGTAGACCTAAACCAACCATATACGGCAATAGACTGATTGCATTATTTAGTATATCTTTTTCTTCTGCACTATAATCATCGAGCATAAAAGCCTTGTCTAAAGCTTTAATTACCAGATCACAATGTTCTTTGACGAAAATGTTTTCGTTATCCATTTGCATTTGAAGTTTAGGTTAGATGAATTCTGCTATAGCAATGATTAGAGATATACAGGCTTCTATTGTACTTTTGTTCATGGACATTAATTTAGGCTACGAACATAGTTTTGACCTGGAAGAAGTTATGAACGATTGGTGTTACCAAGTTGACCAGGGAACGATTGACGCTGATCGTGGTTTCACCTATCGAGAGTTCTTCGACCTTTTTAACGATTCAATCGAGGCAAAAGATATAGATAAATACATCATTTTTTGGTTTCTTGGAATCAAAGTTGCCACACAAAGGACTTTTTATAGAAAAAAGTATGAGTATAACTTGGAGAGTTACGAGCAGTGCCTTTTAGATACTAACCACGAAGAGTTGCTCAAGTACTTACGACAAGCAAGAAAACTAAGTCACAAAATCCCTTTATCTCAGTATGATGCTCATTGTCATGTTTTAGGGGCAACAAAGTCAGGAAAATCTACTCTCCTCAGACATAAAATTTACCGGATAAGAGAAAAGCTTCCACGAGCTACCCATATCGTTCTTGACCCTCATGGCTTGCTGACAAAAGAAATATACAAGTCTAATCAGACAACTAGCAAGAACACTATTTATTTAGACCTAGATTTCAAAAAAGGGTGGACCTATAAGCTTAACATCCTAGATATACCTGATCGTGAAGACAAAACGATTCGTTTCGCGTCAGAAAATGTGACCGGAGTAATGAAAGCAGTTTTGGAGTCTAGTGGCATATCAGAAATACAAGTAAGCGTACTTCAAATGTGCGTAAATTATGTCTATAGCAAGGAAAATCCACACTTCGATCTCTTCCTAGATTTACTCTCTTTAAAACCCGAAACGGTTGCTGATGCAGCGAGGTTTGACTCTAGGTTTGCAAATAAGGACTTTACCAACTCACTAACTCGAAAAGCACTTGAGGCAAGATTTAATCTCTTACTTGAGAATGTTGCGTTGAAAAATATTTTAAGAGGAGAAGGAACTGTCAATTTAGCTAAAGTTATCAAGAAAGGAGGTTCGACAATTCTGTTTGATTTAAGTGGATTTCCTGAAGATATGAGTCAACCCACTTATGCAAAGCTACTTTTAGCTTCAATTAAAAATATCGTTCAGCAAAGAGACCTAACTAAAAAACCATCGCCGCTATTTTTATGGATTGATGAATGTCAAATTTTCGTAACAGGTGCATATGAAAAGTTTATATCGCAGATGAGAAAGTTTGGAGTGAAATTGATTCTTTCTAATCAGTTCATCGAGCAGATAAGAGATGACTATAGTAGGCTTGCTATTAAGAAACAAGTCGGGGTGAAAATAGGTAGAGCTAAAAAAGTAGCTGATCTCAGTACTATGAATGTACCCGAGAAATACACCCGTGACGGTACTTTAGATTTGAAGAAATATGAATGGTTAATTGAAGGGCCGGAGAGAACGACTAAATTCACAGCCCCTGATTTCCTTCTGTCCGGCAAATACAATACAGCTTCCGAAAGGCAAGAACGGATCAATCAGTCTATAATCGACAAATACTATGTGAAGATTGATTCGACAGTGGAAAAACCTATGAGGCAAAAACCTCAAGACTTTACCACTGACCTTTTTATTGGAGATGATTCATAAGGCTCGTAGGATGAGACGTTGGGAAAAAATAATTGAACTCCTGAAAAGGTATCATTTTCTTACTTACAGGCAATTAATAACACTAGGAGTTAGCACCACAAATTCTAACCTTTCACCGATTGTCAGAGGGTTAGTAAAAGATGGCTACGTTAATGAATGGAAGAAACCAACTTACGAATCTTTCTTTTATCTAAGCAAAAAGGGGGCTAGACGTTTTAATGGACTTGGTAGAGGGAGGTACCAGAAGAGACCCATAGATATGGACCATAGACTGCGTACAGTGGATGTAGAAATTCTTTTGAATAAACATAATCTCAAATACTGTAGTAAGTACTACGATCCAGGAAAGCAGACGAATATCCCATTGCTAGACAAAAGCTTTGAGCCTGACCTTATAGGAGTAATCAGTACTTCCAAACAAGAAGAGTTATACCTTGTGGAGGTGGAGCAGGGCGTTGATGTAAAGAAAATTGTGAGTAAAATTGAGCTGCACGCCTTGGCCCTAAGAGTTGGAGCAGTACCTAATCATCTAGGTTTTAAAAGAGGATACAGGGTTTTAATAGTCGTAGAAGACAAAAAGATCATAGACAGGGTGCTGAAGAGAGTCAGCGAAGAAATAAAGACCAGCTTCAAAGAAAATTTTTTAGTCTCAAGTGATCTATCTGAATGGTGTAACCTTGGGAAGCAAAAACGCAAACTGTACTACGAGAAATAAAACCATTGTTGACACTGAAATATTGATACATATAATATAAATAACCTTTTAGCATCGTACTCAATCATTATGTCAGAAATCACGCCAGGTGTTGTTGCTGAAGCATTTGAGAGATACAAAGAAAAATTTAGCAGGGAGTTAGAGGAGGTGGAAGCTCTCTGATATGATTGAAGAGAGATATTAGTGAAGTTTATCGCTTTTATTACTGACGAATTTCCGAACTACCTATCTTTATCTACAAGAGAGCAAGATGCCATTGAGGTGCTCCGATGGCAAGCCGTAACCGCAAATGCCAGACTTTGATCTGCAACTGAGTTCATCAATGTTTTATGAAACTGGATTGATAGCAAAGATCGTGGTGAGCCAACAATAGAGAGTAGAATTCGTAATATCTTGGAAAGTATAGAATAGCAGAAACAAAAAGGGAAGCAAAAGTTGCTTTTACTTCCCTTGGAACTTAGTTCAGGCTTAGTTCCGAAAACCTACGCGGTGTGAAGAACCTATCTCTTTCCATTCTTAGTCCGTGAATACGGATTTGAAGAAATTCGTCCAAACTAAAAGATCATCGTTCAGGAAAGTCTCAGTCAACGTAGCCAAAGAAAAGCCTTTCTTGTGGATCGTACTCAGTTGCATATCGAGTCCATTGATGAAAAGGATGAAAGAACTTAGCAATCACAAGAGGGTCTTTCACTTGGCTTTGGTTGCCGACACGTTCAAACGTTTTCAGTAGTTCAACAGTTAATAACTTCATGGTTGTACAAAGTACAGAATAAAAGAGCGGAGAATATCAACCCGCATCCACAAGATAGATCAAAAAGATGAAGCAAAGCGTGAGATAGATGATTTCGGACTCAAGATCATCCAGCCAGAGCCAGTTTCGTAGAAAAGCAAAAACCCCTCAACCAATCCAGGTCGAGGGGTTTTTTTGCCACTTTTTGCCACTTTTCTTTGCCACTTTTTGTAAATTGGTGACACTGAATCGGCAAAAAGCCTTGTGGAGAATACCGGAGTCGAACCGGTGACCTCTTGCATGCCATGCAAGCGCTCTAGCCAGCTGAGCTAATCCCCCATTGCTGAAAAGCGAATGCAAAGATAGTGCTACTTAATCTACTCTTGCAAGTGCTTTGTAATTTGCTTTTGGTCCCATTCTTGCTCGTATGGCCAATTGTAATAATTTTCCTACCCACATAACCCAAATTACCCTATCATGCAGGATAAAACTCCAGCTCAATGCCCACCAATACCCACACAGCTATCATTATAGGAAGCGGTTTCTCCGGCCTTGCGATGGCGATCAAGCTAAAGGAGAGGGGGATACATGACTTCATAGTTTTGGAAAAAGCTGCGGCGCTGGGCGGGACATGGAGAGAAAACACCTATCCGGGTGCTGAGTGCGATATTCCTTCGGCCTTGTATAGTTACTCTTTTGAGCCCTATCCTTACTGGGAATACAAGTGGTCTATGCAGCCACAGATTTTGGCTTATATGAAGCATGTGGCTGATAAGTACGATCTCCTTCGCCATATTCATTTTGAAAAGGAGATGACAAGTGCTCAGTGGATGGATGCCGAAAGTCATTGGGCTGTTGAGACTAGGGCTGGTGACACCTATCGCAGTAGATCGCTCATTAGTGCCATTGGCCAGCTTCATCATCCGAGAGAACCGGATGTAAAGGGGAAGGATTTATTTGAGGGTATGCACTGGCATTCGGCACGCTGGCGACATGATGTCGCCTTGAAAGATAAAGTCATAGGTGTGATTGGGAATGCAGCAAGTGCGGTGCAATTTATTCCTGAAATAGCGAAGACGGCGAAAAAAGTGGTCGTCTTTCAGCGGACAGCCAATTGGATGTTGCCCAAACAGGATCGGGCATATAAAAACTGGGAAAAGAAATTAGTGGTTCGTTTCCCCTTTTTGCTCAAATTCTATCGGTTCAAAATATGGATGCTGACGGGTTTCTTTTTCTTTTTGATGAAGGACAAAAATCATCTACTCCGAAAGTTTTATCAGCGAAAATCCATCAACTATGTGAAAAAGCACATCAAAGATCCGGACTTGGTGAATGCACTTACGCCTACCTATCCGCTAGGAGCGAAACGAGTGCTCTTTTCCGATACCTATTATCAGGCATTAGCGCAACCAAATGTCCAGCTGGTGCCAGGGGGGATAAAAGAAATTAGGACCTGGTCTGTTGTAGGAAATGATGATTCGGAACATGAGGTCGATGTCTTAATTTATGCTACAGGATTTATCACCAATCCATTTTTGTTGAGATTGGACATCCGGGGTGAAGACCAGCTATCTATTCAAGATCACTGGCAACAAGGTCCAAAGACTTACCTGGGGATGGCGGTAGATCGCTTTCCCAATTTGTTCATCATGTATGGCCCAAATACAAATATTGGCCATACCTCTTACCTGCTGGTGGGCGAAGCCCAGGCTAATTATATTGCTCAATGTATACAGGGCTTGAAAGATAACGGTTGGAGTTCCATGAGCGTGAAGCCGGCCGTTTTAAATGAAAACTACAATCACAATCAGGAAAAGCTGAAACGGATGATATGGGCAAAAGTGGACAAGAGCTGGTATAGATCCAAGAACGGAGATATTGCCAATAATTATCCGGATCGAATTATGAAGTATCAGCGAAAGACCAGAAGGGTGAATTTTGATGACTACGATATTTCCACAGCTGCTTCAAATCAAAGTAGGTAAGCGTGAAGCATAAGATGTCCGTTTCAGAAAGGATGCAAAAAACTTTAGCACTCGCTGCTTTAAAGTTGCCGCTACCGCTTGTGAGGCTATTGATCGGCAAACCTATTCGAATTGATGGCCAGACGATGGATCCCTACATCCAACTCATGGTGAAGTTTTTTACCACTCATGGAGTTGGCTACCTACCTACACCAGAGGAAGAGCGAAGAGAATTTGACATACAGGGCAACTGGTTTGCACACGATCCTGAGCCATCGGTGTCTATCTCCAAATGGATGGTAAATGGCAGGAATGGCCAAGTACCTTGCGAAATCCACCGGCCCGCAGCCTTGTCACCTAGTGACGCACCTACACTGGTATATTTTCATGGTGGTGGCTATCTCTCCGGGTCGTTAGACTCTCACCGCAATCTTTGTCGGCAGCTGGCGCACGAAGTCAATTGTGTTGTAATTGCTGTAGACTACAGACTGGCACCCGAACATAAATTTCCCATCGGTATTCATGACTGCTTAGATGCTTTCGATGCAGTAGTCAATCAGGCGAAGAGCCAGGGCTTAGATCCTTTTAGGATTGCTGTCGGTGGAGATAGCGCCGGTGGAAATGCCGCCGCTGTTGTTGCTCAGCAGAGGAAATCGGCCTCATTTCCGCCCAGGTTTCAGGCTCTATGGGTGCCCTGGCTGGATATGAGTAAGCTAACTCCCTCCTATGAATCTATGGGAGAAGGCTTCTTTTTGGAGAAGAAAAAAATGGCCTGGTACACCGATCATTATTTGAGCAAAAAATCAGAAGGCCTCGATCCTTTGGCCTCGCCTGCACTAGGCTCTGTAGAAGGTGTCTGCCCGGCGGCTTTATTTATTGCCGGTTTTGATCCCTTAAGAGATGAGGGATTGGCTTATGGTGAAATGTTGAAGGATAGTGGTATTGCTGTAGAAATACGATTGTATGAGGGCGTTATCCATCCGGTGATGAATGTGGCTGGTAAAGTTCCGATAGCGGGTCAAATATTCGATGAGGTGGTAGACGTGCTTAAGAGGAATTTATAGCATTCCCATACACCCAGGGGCTACTGAGCTCAACAGAAGATTTGATGCTGGTAAAATACCAGGTCTCTATCCCAAAAATGGATACCGATAATCCCTGGGGGCGGCAAAGTTTTCTTTAATCGTTCTTGGGCTAATCCAGCGATAGAGGTTGAGGATAGAACCTGCCTTGTCGTTGGTACCGCTACCTCTGGCACCTCCAAAAGGTTGTTGGCCAACCACAGCTCCGGTGGGCTTATCGTTGATGTAGAAGTTACCTGCAGATTGACGTAGGGCATCAGCAGCTTCCTGAATGGCGACTCGATCGCGAGCAAAGACAGCACCCGTTAGGGCATAAGGGGAGGTAGAATCTACCATTTGGAGGGCACCATACCAATTGTCGTCTTCGTAGACATATATGGTCAGCACCGGGCCAAATATTTCTTCTTCCATAGTCCGAAAACGTGGATTAGAAGTAACGACTACCGTTGGTTCGATAAAATAGCCCTTGGATTTGTCGTACCCGCCACCAGATATGATCTCTGCATCTTCTGCACCTTTGATATAATCTATGTAGCCAGAGATTTTATCGAAAGCTCGCTCGTCTATAACGGCATTGACAAAATTGCCGAAATCTTCGACGGTGCCCATCTTGACGGTTTTCAGATCGTCTAATAGTCTGGTTTTTACCTGATCCCATAGTGATTCGGGCAGGTAAGCCCTGGATGCTGCCGAGCACTTCTGTCCCTGGAATTCGAAAGCACCACGCAGTAAGGCTACAGCTACTTGTTCGGCATCTGCGCTGGGGTGAGCAATCACAAAATCTTTGCCGCCGGTTTCGCCT